>JBDKKX010000586.1:0-3549 GCA_039795795.1 Bacteroidota bacterium
TCAAATCTGTTCAATCTGTGCCGATTAATTTTTAAAATAATCTAAGTGAATAACTGCCTCATTATACGCTTTCAAAGCATTTAAATAGCCCATTTGAACTTCGTACGCTTGACGCAAACTTTGTAATTCATTGAACGCGCCCAACTCTCCTGCAATGCGCGCCGTTCGAGTGCCTTTCAAAATAGTTGCCGCCAAAGGTAATTGCTCCTTTTCATAAAATTGCAATTGATTTTCAGCTATTTTAAAATCATTCACGTACTTTTGAAACAAATTTTTTAATTCAAAATCGGTTATTTCAGCTTCTTTTTGAGCGATTTGTACGGCAATTGCTGCGGCTTGAATATTCGCTTCCAATGGTTTTTTCCAAATCGGAACGTAAATACCTAATTTTAAAACAGGATATTTAAACGGATTAGAAAATAATTGGTCGAAGCCTACTAAAAAAGTAGGCAATTTTGCCATTTTTTGTTGGTCAAGATGCGATTTTTCCAATAGAATATGCTGCTCATTGCGCTGTTGAATAGGCAAAACACGATTTTCGGGCATGGACAAGGATGTAATCGTCCGTTTTTGAAAACTGTCTATTGCTTGAATATTAACCGTCATTAAAAATGCTTCTAATGCAGTCCGCGTATTATCCATCTCCATACCCGAAACGACAAAAGATTGATGAATCGTTTTGTGAAAACTTTCCATATTTAATTTTTCCAACGCGGTAATTTGACCTACTTTGTATTGCGTTTCCGCAATTCGATTGATTTCTTGAAATAAACTATCTTGCGTTTTTAAATAAACATTTTTAGTTTTGTAAAACAAAAAATGTTGATAGAGCAACCGCGTTTGGAATGCAATGTCGTAAGCAAAAATAGCATTGTCCGCTTTTGCAACATTCACTTTTTGTTTTAACAATATTTCATTTTGTTGATACACTTTTGGTAATGCAAAATTTTGTTCTGCACCCATATTCAACCAATTATTGGGCGCACTCACGTACAAAAGCGGCTGCTGCAAATTACGAGCAGTTGCCGTGACAACCTCTGCGTGCCGAATCGCTAATTGCCCTTTCGCCAATTGAGGATGCTTCTGCAAGGCTAAATCAATCGCCGCTTTTTCTGTGAGATAAGTTTGTGCAAAATTTATTTTTGATAAAAAACAAATTTTCAAAATTAAAAACAGATATTTATTTATTTTTACGAATTTCATTTCTTTAACATATTTTCATTTTAACACATTTTCATTTTAACACATTTTTTTTAACACATAGGTTCATAGAAGACATAGGTTTTATTCCTTTTGTGGTTTCACAAAAACAGCATATAAGATGGGCAATATAATCAAAGTGAGCAAGGTTGCAGTGATTAATCCGCCGATGACGACGGTGGCTAATGGTTTTTGCACTTCCGCGCCTGCCCCTGTTGCGAGTGCCATCGGGATAAATCCTAAGGATGCGACTGTTGCCGTCATAATTACAGGTCTAAATCGGTCGGATACCCCTTGTAAAATGCGTTTTTTGTGGTCTGCGATAGTGAATTTTAATTGATTGAAACGCGCAATTAAGACCATTCCATTTAAAACCGCCACTCCAAATAGGGCAATAAAACCAACGCCTGCCGAAATACTAAAGGGCATACCTCGTAAAACCAATGCCCAAACCCCGCCAATTGCAGATAAAGGTATCGCTGTAAAAATTAACAAACTTTGCTTTAAATCATTGAATGTCAAATACAAAAGCAGTAAAATTAATAATAATGCAGCAGGCACCACCACTTGAAGCCGCGCTTTTGCATTTTCCAAATTTTCAAATTGCCCGCCATAACGAATGCGATAATTCTGCGGCAATTTCACTTTTTTGCGGATATTTTCCCGAACTTCCTCCACGACACTTTGCACATCTCGCCCACGAACATTCAAATTCACATTCACACAACGTTCATTATTTTCTCGATTGACCGCCATCGGACTCGTTTGAATCTTAATATCTGCCAAATATTTTAAAGGAATTTGAACCCCTTGTGCATTCGTTATCAACAATTCGCTTATATCCGAAGGCTTTTGACTTTCTGGACTATTCAAACGAACCGTAATATCAAAACGACGATTCCCTTCATATAAAACACCCGCTTTTTTGCCCGCAATCGCCATTTGCAACATATTATTGACGCTTTCCACCGTCATCCCGTACCGCAATAACGCGTCTCGACGATAGGACACAAACAATTGAGGCATTCCCTCCGCTTTGACCAAACTCACATCGCGCGCACCCGCTATGCCTTGAATGGATTTCTCCACTTTCTCCCCAATTTCAGCCAATTGTTCCAAATCCGAACCAAAAATTTTTACAATAATATCCGTCTTCGCCCCCGTCATTAACTCATTGAATCTCATTGCAATCGGTTGCTGAATGCTGGTAAAAATGCCCGGAACTTTTGCTAAAATTTTGCCCAATTCTGCCTCAAAATCACCTCTATTTTTGCATCGTTTCCAATCTTTTCTGTCCTTCATTTTCAACACCAAATCCATTTCCTCAATACTCATCGGGTCTGTCGGCACTTCCGAAGCCCCCATTTTGCCATTCGTCAACAAAATTTCGTTTGGAAATTCCCGCCTTAACAACATACCGACGCTTTTACCCGTTTCAATCATTTGCGGCAGGGAAGTACCCGGCATCATGCGGATTTCAATCACGAAATCGCCTTCATCCAACTCTGGAATGAATTCACCACCAATATTTTGGTATAACCAAAAAGTGAATATAGATGCTAAAATCGTTATAGATAAAACTGTTTTTTTAAATCGCAAGGCAAATAATAAAACGGGTTCATAAACTTGATGCAGTTTATGCAATAATTTGTCTGCAAAATTTTCGCCCGAATGCCCCGAAGTCTTCAAAAACACGGCGGACATCATGGGTACGTAAGTCAAGGATAATATAAACGCGCCTATCAAGGAAAAAATAACCGTCAACGCCATCGGTTTAAACATTTTGCCCTCAATGCCCGTCAATAACAAAAGCGGAATATAGACAATCATAATAATGATTTCGCCAAACATTGCACTTTGTCGAATTTCAACGGCTGCTTTGAAAATCGTGGATTCAAGATTGGATAAAGTGGAATGGTTTGTAGATTCCACTGAATTTGTGCTTAAATCCGTCGATTCATGATTTGTATCTAATGGATTATTAATCTTTTGTGATAATTTTGTAATAATATTTTCAACGATGATAACCGCACCATCTATGATTAATCCAAAATCTATCGCGCCAAGAGACATCAAATTGCCAGACACATTAAATAAAACCATCATCGAAATCGCAAATAGCATAGATAACGGAATCACCGACGCAACGATTAGCCCTGCGCGCAAATGTCCTAATAGTAAAACTAAAACAAATATAACGATTAAGCCCCCTTCTAATAAATTGACTGTAACGGTATGAATCGTGCGGTCAATGAGCTCTTCTCTATCCAAAAAGGAAACGATTTTTAAACCTTTTGGCAATGATTTTTGAATATCTTTCAACCTTGCCTTGATATTGAGAATCGTTTT
>JBDKKX010000587.1:0-3548 GCA_039795795.1 Bacteroidota bacterium
GATTTTCACAGATTTTTTTTGATTTTCAAACGTTAAAACAAAAAAATCTGTGAAAATCTCGTGGAATCTGTTCAATCTGTGCCGAAAAGTATTTTTGTCCCGTACTAAGAAAAAAAAATTAAAAAAATCCGTGTAAATCCGTAAAACCCGCGTCATCCGCGTTCCAATAGTATCGTAATTTGTAATCCTTTTAAAAAATTAAAATCACTATCCAATCGTTATATCCAAATAAAATACTTTAAAAAAAGTCAAATCAAAATATTAATAACACTTTAATTTTGAATCCATCCAAAGGCAAATAAAATTTGGATTTTTGTCCAAAAAGTATTAATTTTGTACAATTATAAGTTTACCAGTATAACCAAATTATGAATAAAGAAATTGTTACGTTAGATGAGTTTATCATTCGCAGACAAAGTGATTTCGATGAACTCACAGGCTTATTGCGCGACATCGGCGTTGCTGCCAAATTGATTAACCGCGAAGTGAATAAGGCGGGTTTGGTCAATATTCTTGGCGTAGAAGGTGGCGCGAATACTTCGGGCGATACGGTTCAAAAATTGGATATGTATGCCAATGACAAACTGATTGAATGTCTTAAAAAATCGGGAGAATGTGCCGCCGTTGCTTCCGAAGAATTGGAATCTTTTGTGGAAATTCCACCCGTACCAGGTAAAAAAGCAGGTTATGTTGTGTTGATGGATCCTTTGGATGGCTCCTCGAATATTGATGTCAACGTGTCTGTTGGAACGATTTTCGGCATTTATCGCCGCCTTGACCCGAATAAACCGATTACTATTGATGATTTTTTGCAAAAAGGAACGGCTTTAGTGGCGGCGGGATATGTAATTTATGGTACTTCGACGATTTTGATTTATACGACGGGGAATGGCGTGAATGGTTTTACGTTGGATCCAGGTATTGGCGAATTTTGTTTATCCCACAAAAATATTCAAATTCCCAAAAGTGGACAATATTATAGCGTGAATCAAGGCTATTATTTGAAATTTGATGTAGAAATGCGTCGTTACATTGACCATTGTTCGGATATGAATTACGGTTTGCGCTACATTGGTTCGATGGTTTCGGATATTCATCGGATTTTATTTCAAGGCGGTATTTTTTTGTATCCGAATACGCGGAAATATCCAAAAGGCAAATTAAGATTATTATACGAATGTAATCCATTGGCTTTCATTGTCGAACAAACAGGTGGTAAAGCCGTTACGATGAGAAGTAATAGAATTATGGAGCTTCAACCAGAGGCATTGCATCAAAAAGCAACGATTGCAATTGGTTCACCAGAAACGGTGGAAGAAATGGAAGTCTTTTTAGAAAAATATGTGTTTAAAGCATATTAATTAGATTTTGTCCCGAATTACACGAATTTGCACGAATAATTTGTGTAAATTCGTGTAATTCGGGACAAAATCTAATTTTTGCTTATCTTTGTGCGAACAATCCAATATAATAACTAAATTATCATGGCAAAACCAGTATCTACCGAATTTCCATCTTTTTTCAAACGCTATATCGACCTTGTTCCCGAAGGCAATTTAGTGGAAATGATGGCAGTTTCACAACAAAAAGCAGCTTTAATGGTTCAAAACCTGCCGCAAGACCAATTAGCGTTTCGCTATGCGGAGGGCAAATGGACAATTAAAGACATTATAGTGCATCTATCCGATACTGAACGGGTTTTTGCGTACAGAGCAATGCGGATTGCGCGCAAGGACAAAACGCCGCTTCCGAGTTTCGAGGAAAACAATTTTGCATGGCACGCTCAAGCAAATAATCGTGACATAAAAGATATTTTGCGGGAATATGCAGCCGTTCGGACGGCGACTATTGAACTTTTCAAAACTTTTTCGGAAGAAAATTTGTTAGAAACAGGCATTGTTAACGGGAATCCAATGTCCACTCGTGCAATGGGTTATGCCATTTTAGGGCATACCTTGCATCATCTTGGCATTATCAAAGAACGCTATTTGTGGCAGACTTCCGATATTGTCTTTGTATAACGCAAAGAGTGATGAATGATGTATGATGAATGATGAATGATAAATGATAAATGATGAATCAATATAATAAGCAATTCATCATTCATCATTTATCATTCACCATTCATCATTCATCATTTATCATTCATCATTAATTTGTTTGAATGAAAGGTATTTTAGTTATGCTGTTGTCCCTCCAACTCCTTTCGGGTAATCATTTGTTACCTGAATTGGCTAAAATTCCTTTTCTCATACACCATTTTGAAGAACACCAAGCAGAAAACCCGAATATCACTTTTTTTCATTTTTTAAAAATGCACTATGCAGACGCGGCACATCAACAAAATGACGCAAATCGGCATGGAGATTTACCTTTAAAAAACATTCACGCACACGCATTTGAACATTTTGTGCCCTATTCTGAACCTGTTTTGTCGCAATTTTCCATATTTCATTCCAGTAAAATCCAATTTAAGCAATATTTTATTTTGAAATCATGGCATGATTCTCAAAACTTAAAATCGATTTTCCAACCTCCGCGCATTCAACTTGGTTAATATTTGCAAACACGGATGAACAATAGGGTACAGTGCATAAACTTCCCTATGTGTCCTATGTGTCCTATGTCCCTATGTGTTCACAAAATCTATGTGTTCTATGTACCTATGTGTTTAAAATAAAATTAAACCAAGTTTATGAATCGCATCATACAATTTTCTATACAAAACAAGGTCATAATCAGTGCATTCGTCCTTGCATGGATCGCTTGGGGCATACATTCCTTAAGCCGTTTACCCTTAGACGCGATTCCCGACGTGACCAACAATCAAGTCAATGTTGTAACGATTACGCCCAATCTCGCACCTGTGGAAATGGAACAATTTGTCACTTATCCCATAGAATTAGCGATGGCGAATATTCAAGGATTGGAAAATATTCGGTCTATTTCGCAATTTGGTTTGAGCATCGTGACTTTGGATTTCAAAGATGCGATTGACCCCTATTGGGCGCGCAATCAAGTCTCGGAACGTTTAACCCAAGTTCGGGAAGATATTCCAAAAGGCTTTGGCGTACCACAACTGTTGCCTTTGACGACAGGTTTAGGTGAAGTTTTTCAATACAGCATTGAGCCGATAGACCCCAAAGATACTACTTTTTCCTTAACAGAATTGCGTACAGTTCAAGATTGGGTGGTCAAAAAACAATTGCTGGGTACCGAAGGTGTTGCGGAAGTTAGTAGTTTTGGGGGTCATTTGAAACAATATCAAGTTCGGGTCAACCCGCTTTTATTAAAATCCAATGCAATCACGTTGGATGAAGTGTTTCGAGCCATTGAATCCGGTAATGCCAATACGGGTGCTGCTTATATAGAAAAAAATAATAATTTATATTTCATTCGCGGTATTGGACTTGCGACGAGCATAGAGGATTTAAATAATATTTTTGTCAA
The DNA here is from genome assembly GCA_039795795.1 of Bacteroidota bacterium. GTDB lineage: Bacteria > Bacteroidota > Bacteroidia > Chitinophagales > Saprospiraceae > JAAFJT01. The sequence goes on from JBDKKX010000587.1 coordinate 3,451, forward strand.
ATCCAATGGTTCCAACCCGATTGCCATCAAAGATATTGCAACGGTGGAAGAAGGTTCTGCGATTCGTTTCGGGACGATGGTTCAAAATGACCATGAAA
>JBDKKX010000588.1:0-3539 GCA_039795795.1 Bacteroidota bacterium
GTCGAGCGCGGTGGTGGGTTATAAATTGGCTTTGGGCGAAGATTCGGTGCCTGTTTGTTATGACGATATTGAATTATCGGATTGTGTTTTGGTGGCGGGCGCGAATCCTGCTTGGTGTCATCCGATATTGTGGCGCAGGTTGGAAAAGCATAAATCATTGAATCCCAATGTTAAAATCATCGTGGTTGACCCTCGAAAAACGGATTCGGCAAGTGGGGCAGACCTCCATTTACAAATAAAACCAGCAACAGACATTACGCTTTTCAACGCAATTGCACGACTTTTGATTGAAAATGCTTGGATTGACCATGATTTTATCCAAAATCATACGAATGGTTTTGAAAAATTGAAGGCAAAAGCCTTTGAACGCACGATTTTAGAAGCCGCCATGATTTGTGGCATTTCGGCAGACGATATTTTTAAAGCAGCCGCTTGGATTGGCAATGCGAAAGCCTTTTTGACCATGTGGACGATGGGTTTAAATCAATCGGTTATCGGTGTAGATAAAAATTTGAGTATCATCAATTTGAATCTTATCACGGGGCAGATTGGCAAAGCAGGGGCGGGACCGTTTTCGCTGACGGGGCAACCCAATGCGATGGGCGGACGCGAAGTCGGCGGCTTGTCGAATCTTCTGCCCGCACATCGCAATTTAGCCGATGCTCAGGATAGACAAACAGTCGCTGATTTTTGGGGCGCGGTCAAACCGATAGCCCCGAAGGTTGGTTTTCACGCGACAGGGATGTTTGAAGCCCTTGCAGACGGGCGTATGAAAGCCATTTGGATTCTGGGAACGAATCCATTAGTGAGTATGCCCGATGTTCGGGTTGTGGAGGCGGCTTTGAAAAAAGCTAAATTTGTGGTGGTTCAAGACATGTCAAATCGTCCTGAAACGTTGGAATATGCGGATGTTATCTTGCCTGCCGCGACTTGGACGGAGAAAGAAGGCACGATGACCAATTCAGAACGGCGTGTAAGTTACCTGCATCGCATCAGCAAACCACCTGGGGAAGCCTTGCCTGATGCGGAGATTTTAACTCGTTTTGCTCATAAAATGGGTTTTGAAACCCAATTTGACTATTTAAATTTGGATGGAACGCTTAATAGCGAAAAAATATTTGCCGAGCATGTCGCTTTGACGAAAGGCACTTCGATAGATATGTCAGGATTGGATTATGCAAAGTTGAAAAAATATGATACCTTTCAATGGCCTCATCTTGCAGCAAGTTTACAAAAACCTGCTGCAAGTTCGCGGCTTTTTGAAGACAAAAAATTTCCTACGCCGACGGGTAGAGCGCAAATACATGGTTGCGATGATATAAATTTGAGTGAAAAATTAACGCCACAACATCCGCTTATCCTCACCACTGGGCGGATTCGCGATCAATGGCACACGATGACGCGGACAGGCAAAGTCCATAAATTAAAACAACATATTGTTGAACCTTTCCTCGAAATACACCCTGTGGATGCGGCTCAACGGGAAATCGTTGATAATCAATTCGTTGAAATAAGCAGTTTGAGGGGTGTAATGCGTAGTCGTGCTAAAATCACGGAAAATATTCGGGAAGGCGTTGTTTTTTTGCCGATGCACTGGGGCAAAATCAATGGTTTTGATATGGCGCGTGTCAATAATGTGACCAATAATTTAATTGACCCGCGTTCCAAAGAGCCTGATTTGAAATTCACGGCAGTTGAAGTTGGCAAAGTGGTTTTGCCGAATAAAAAAATAGTGATTATCGGCGCGGGTGCAGCAGGATTTGGGTTCATTCAATCGTACAGACAATATAATAAGACAGATGAAATCCATGTTTTCAGCAAAGAAATCCATCCTTTTTACAATCGAGTAATGTTGCCCGATTACGTGAGTGGGGCGCAATCCTGGGCAGATTTGCAAAAAATAGCGGACAAGGATTTACAGATTCAAAATGTAATCCTTCATAAAGCATTGGGTATCAAAAAAATAGATACTTTTTTAAAAACAATTACCGATGATAACGATGAAGTACATGTTTACGACGTGTTGATACTTGGGACGGGCAGTCGCGCTTTTATGCCGAAAGAGGTGCCGACACATTTGAAAGGAATTATGAATATGCGGACGCGGCATCATGCGGACGCATTAGTTAAAATCATGTCGCAATCGGATACGCCCAAATCCATTGTCGTCGTTGGCGGCGGGCTTTTAGGGCTTGAAATGGCGGCATCTTTGCGCGAAGTAGGGGCAAAAGTGACGATTGTTCAACGAATTTCGCGGTTGATGGACAGGCAATTAGACATTTTGGCTTCTAATTTATTGCATGAAGAAATGGTAGAACGCGGGATTGATATTGTTTACAATGACCAAGTTCAAACTTTTTATGGCAATGATAAAGTGGTTGGCATTCGATTAATGAGTGGGCGCAAGGTGGATTGTGATGCGGTGATTTATGCCATCGGGACGATTCCGAATGTTGAATTGATGCGCGAAGCGGGCATTCATTGCAATCGGGGCGTGAAAGTGAACGATTTTTTAGAAACAAATGTCGAAAATGTGTTTGCATTAGGCGAAATCGCGGAATGGAGTGGTCAGATGTGGGGCATCACGGCGGCGGCGGAAGAACAAGCTGCCATTGCTGCCCGATACTTAGCGGGTGACATTTTGCAACCTTATAAAGGTTCGCTTTCGATGAATTTGTTAAAAATGGAAGGTTTGAATTTATGCTCGTTGGGCATCGTAGAAATTCCTGTCGATGACCCAACTTTTGAAGAAATTGTATTTGTGGACAAGGCAAAACGATATTATAAGAAGTGTATTATTCAAAACGACCGATTGGTAGGAGCGATTTTAATGGGTGATAAAAGCGAATTCTTAGAATTTAAGCATTTAATTCAACATAAAATTGAATTATCGGAAAAAAGACTACAATTATTAAGGAGTGGCAAAACCGCAGAACCTGTGATTGGGAAATTAGTTTGCTCGTGTAATAGTGTTGGGCAAGGCAATTTGGAAGCGAAAATTAAGGGTGGATGTACCGATTTGACGGTTTTATGCGCGGAAACGGGTGCGGGTATGGGTTGTGGCAGTTGCCGTCCAGAAGTGAAAACGATTTTAGAAAAAATAAAATAACAAAATGTATCAAAAATCCAATATTAAAATCAATTTAACAGGCGGCTTAATCTCGCCGACCGATTTTTTAAACATTTTGGACATTGCTCGCCATGCTTTTGTAGAAGAAGTGCGTTTTGGTGCGCGGCAACAAGTATTGATGACCATTCCATATCGGGCGAAATTATTTTTCGAGCGCAAAATGGCGGCGGCGAACCTGGTTTATGAAACCGATATGCAACTGCATCCAACGATTACAAGTTCTTTTGCGTTTGCGAATGTCATCCAAAACACGACAAGTTGGGTTTCAGAAGGCGTTTATTTTGATATTTTTAACCTTTTTGATTACAAACCGAATTTAAAAATCAATATTTGCGACAGTAGCCAATCACACGCGCCTTTTTTCACAGGTCATTTGAATTTTATATCTGCTGGAATCCCTCATTTTTGG
>JBDKKX010000589.1:0-3525 GCA_039795795.1 Bacteroidota bacterium
TTAACAGTATGTGAAAAGAAAAAATAAGTTTTATCAGGCATCAATTGTGTAATCGGTACTTCCTTGATACCCAATAACATATCGCAATCGCTCAAATTATGGGTAACAGCAACTCCTTCATTCACGTATTCCGCATCGGGGTAACAGCGAATGGACGATGGCTCCACCACGATTTGCACGGCATAATTGCGCATTAAAAACGCACATTGTCTTGGGGTTAAGACCACTCGATTATCAGGGGGTACTTTGCCTTCTCGAATAATTCCTATTTTCATCTTGAAAAATGAGTAATATTGTAAGGGATTGGATGGTGATACGGGACAAAAGTAATCTTTTTTCGATTCAGTTGCCAAAAATTGCAAAAAAGAGCGCGTGATAGCCTATCTTTGTTAGAAATTTCAAAAAATAAAAAATCAATCTTATGGTTGTCGAAAATAAAAATAGCTTGTTGTTTAAAGCGGATAGGGCTTTGGACGATATCCGTCCTTTTTTGAAGGTGGATGGTGGGAATGTAGAGGTGGTGGAGATTACAGAAAATATGATTTTGCGGGTTCGATGGATGGGGAATTGTCAAAGTTGTTCAATGTCTGCGATGACGATGAAAGCGGGCATTGAACAAGCCGTGCGGCATAAATTACCCGAAATTGCCTCCGTAGAAGCCATTCGATAACAATTTTGCAGATATTAAAACCAATTAATAAATGAAAATTTTATAAGCAAGGTTATCTTTTATTTCGCTCATAATCAATTGTTTATAGAATTTATCATTCAACATTTATCATTCATCATTCTTTATGAATCAGAAAAATGTACTTGAGAATCCCCAACATTGGATGGATTTAGAAGACCGCTATGGCGCGCACAATTATCACCCGATTCCTGTCGTGTTGTCTCGCGGCGAAGGTGTTTTTGTTTGGGATGTGGAAGGGAAAAAATATTATGATTTTCTTTCTGCGTATTCTGCTTGTAATCAAGGTCATTCGCATCCGCGTATCTTGAATGCGTTGATGGAACAAGCTAAAAAATTGACCTTGACTTCTCGTGCTTTTCACAATGACCAATTGGGTCCGTATGAGGCATTTATCACTCAATTTTTTGGATATGATAAGGTATTGCCGATGAATACGGGGGTTGAAGGCGGGGAGACGGCTATTAAATTGTGTCGAAAATGGGCTTATGAAGTCAAAGGTACGCCTCAAAATGAAGCGGTTATTTTATTTGCGACGGGCAATTTTTGGGGACGGACTTTGGCGGCGGTTTCTTCTTCGGCGGATCCAAGCAGTTATCGGAATTATGGACCCTATATGCCCGGTTTTCAATTGATTCCGTATAACGATATTCCTGCACTTGAAGCAGCCTTGAAAAATCCAAATGTCGCAGGATTTATGGTGGAGCCGATTCAGGGAGAGGCAGGAGTGGTGGTGCCTGATGCGCAATATTTACCCAAAGCATTTGAATTGTGTCGAAAAAACAATGCTTTGTTTATTGCGGATGAGGTGCAAACGGGAATTGCGCGCACGGGGACGATGCTTTGTTGTGATAGATTTGGGGTGAAACCTGATATTTTGATATTGGGTAAGGCTTTGTCGGGCGGCGTTTTACCCGTTTCGGCGGTTTTGTGTCGGGATGAAATTATGATGACGATTCGTCCGGGAGAACATGGTTCTACGTATGGAGGCAATCCGTTGGCGTGTGCCGTAGCGATGGAAGCGTTGAAAGTGGTTCAAGACGAGCGTTTGGCGGAAAATGCAGAACGTTTAGGGGAGCTTTTTCGGGAACAAATGTTGCTTTTGAAACAAAAAACGAGTTTAGTGACGGAAGTTCGGGGTATGGGTTTGTTGAATGCGATTGTGATTGATAGTGCAGAAGATAGTCATACGGCATGGAATATTTGTTTGAAATTTGCGGAAAATGGTTTATTGGCGAAACCAACTCATGGTAATATTATTCGATTTGCGCCGCCATTGGTTATTACGGAAAAGCAAATTATGAAATGTTGTGCGATTATTGAAAAAATAATTTTAGCACATCGTTAGAATTAGGATTAAATGAGATTTTTTGGGGATTAAATGGGATTGATTTTTTGGGGATTCTTAGGATTTTTATTCCAATCTTTAGTACGGGACAAAAATACTTTTCATCACAGATGGTACAGATTCCACGAGATTTTCACAGATTTTTTTGATTTTCAATAAAACAAAAAAATCTGTGAGAATCTCGTGAAATCTGTACCATCTGTGCCGAAAAGGAGATTCCAATCCTAATAATCCAAAAAAAATCAATCCTATTTAATCTCAAAAAAATCCCATTTAATCCTAATTCCGAGTATTTCGTTTTGGAAAGTTAAAAAAATACGAACTTGCCACAGGCAGTACAAACAACAGTGCCGTAATAATCGAAAACACCATATCTCCATGTTCCGATTCCATCCATTTGACCCAATCGTTGTTTTTAGAAAATTCAAGGTGTCCCAAAGTCGCCAAAGTGAGTTTTAACCCTAAAACTCCAATCACCGCAAATGCAACACCTTCCAAAAATGGAAATTTCTCCAATAATTTGACAAAACCTTGCGCAACAAAGCGCATCGCCAAAATCCCTATAAAAACGCCTAACCAAATTAAAACAATATTTTTAGTAAACGCCGCCGCCGCAAATACATTATCTATCGAAAATGCCATATCCATTATTTCTACTGCAATCACGGTTGCCCAAAATTGCCCTAACCAACCATTGCTCATTTTATAATACCACTTATCATTAATATTGGTGGTGTTCGATTCGGAAGTGTCGGAATTATCATCGGTTTTTTTTTCTTTAAAAAAATAATCTATGGCTAAATACAAAAGATATAATCCGCCTAAGGGTTTTAACCACCATACTCCGACTAAAAGGGTTGCAAAAATCAATGCCAAACCTCGAAAAACATATGCGCCAAGAATACCATATCTTAATGCTCTGGGGCGTTGGTTTTCAGGCAAATCCATCACCATTGTCGCAATAACTGCCGCATTATCTACTGATAAAAGCGTTTCTAACAAAATTAAATTAAAAACGATACTCCATGATTTTTCAGGATGATCAAGAATCCACTGCCACTGTTCGGGAATATTCGCAAAATAATTTGTAAGGTAATTCATCTTTTAATTTAGTAATTGATTGTAATTGGATCTCTATCTAGTTTTTATTATAATTTAATTTATATATAAAAAGATAAAAATCAATGAATCATCTACATTGATTTTTATCGGTTCGATTCTGAAACAAATTTTCTTCTGAAAAAGTTCCTTATGACAATAATTATAGCGGATTAAAAAAAGTTACAAAAGCGAGCTTGCAAATTCTCTCCAAATTGGATCGCTTGTGGGTGGATCTGCTTCAATCGTAATCGCTGTTTTCAACACTGGATGAATAAATTTCATCTGTTGGCAGTGCAAATGAATGGATAAATCTTTATTGGCTTTTGGAAAACCGTATTTCACGTCGCCTCGAATCGGGCAATCAATGCGCATTAATTGCGCTCGGATT
>JBDKKX010000590.1:0-3520 GCA_039795795.1 Bacteroidota bacterium
ATCCGAATTCAAAGGGTTACGACATCCAACCCGTCCGCGATGTCGGATTCCATTTCGTTGTAATTTTTTTCAATTTTGTCCAAAATTCGATAGAACTTTTCCCCGTAATATCGCCCGTTCCAAACCGAGATTCATTCCACCCCCCGAAGGAAAACGGTTCTCGCGGCACAGGAACACCAATATTCACCCCAATCATCCCCGATTCCGCCCGTTCCATAATGTAACGCGCCCAACCGCCGTTCTGCGTAAACACCGAAGCCGCATTCCCATACGGATTCGCATTCTCAATCGCCAACGCTTCATCCATATCGTTCGTGCGAATAATGGCGATAACGGGACCAAAAATCTCCTCTTGCGCAATTGCCATATCGGGTTTTACATAATCAATCACCGTCGGACCGACGTAAAAACCACCTTCTTTGCCTTTCACAACCGCTTTTCGACCATCCACCAACACTTTTGCCCCTTGTTTTTCGGCATCCGTGATATATTTTTCAATCCGTTTTTTAGATTCCGCAGAAATCACTGCACCTAAATTATCTCCCGCCACAATTTTCTTCGCCTCCGAACAAACCAATTGTATAATATGGTCTGTCTGCCCCACCGAAATCATCGCAGACGCAGCCATACATCGCTGACCCGCACAACCCGACATCGACGCAACAATATTAGAAGCCGTCATTTCAGGATGCGCATCGGGCAACACAATTAAATGGTTCTTTGCACCGCCTAATGCCAAACATCGTTTCAAATTCGCCGTCGAAAGCCGATAAACATTTTTTGCAGCAACCGTCGAACCAACAAACGAAACCGCTTCAATCTCAGGATGTTGACAAATCGCCTCCACAATTTCGCGGTCTCCTTGCACCAAATTGAATATGCCATCAGGCAAACCCGCTTCTTGCAATAATTCCGCAAGGCGCATCAACGTCAAGGGTACTTTTTCAGAAGGTTTCATAATCATCGCATTTCCAAGCACTAACGCATTTGGAATTGTCCAATTCGGCACCATCGCAGGAAAATTAAACGGCACAATGCACCCAACAATGCCCACAGGATACCGTTCTGTCCGACATTCTACGCCCCGACTGACTTCCAAAATTTCGCCCGAAACCAATTGAGGCATGGCACAAGCAAATTCCGTCAATTCAATACTTTTTTCGATTTCGGCGCGGGCTTCGTCCAACGTTTTACCATTTTCGGAACAAATCAAGTTGGAAAGTGCGTCAATATGCGTTTCTAACAATCGTTTATATCGAAAAAACACTTGTGCGCGTTCTTTAATGGGCATTTTAGACCATTTTGGCAAAGCCAATTTTGCTGCTTGAACCGCCGCTTCTAAATCAGCGCGTTCCGACATCGGAACACTTGCCAATAATTTACCATCCAATGGAGAAACGACTTCCAACCAACGCGTTGTTAAACTACTTACTTTTTTGCCGCCAATGAAATTACCCAATTCCGCTGGACGGTTTTTAAGAATCGTCTGCATGATATATCACAAAGTTTAATGAGCCGTAAAGATAGGCAGGTTTTCATTTTTTACAAAGAAACTGGGTTTAATTTTACCATTACGCAACCCTCCCCGCATCCTGCCGTGTAGTAGGTATAATCAAAATAATCAAAATTGTATTTTTTCTATGAAAAATTTCTTTGCAATCGCTACCTTGGTAGGGATGTCTTTCAACGCCCTAAATGCTCAAAATCAGCAGCCTGATTCTACTCAGACTCGGTATTTGTTTGCCAAACCGAGTTCGATTGGTTTGTATTTCCAGTCAGAAATGGGTTATGGGCAATTGAATGGAGAAATGACTACTTTTGGGGGTGCTTCTGGGATGTTGTTGCTCAACAAACAATGGGGCATTGGTGTAACGGGCGCGCAAAGTACGAATCGCAGTTTTTCTCCTGCGGGCGTGAAACCTTTGTACATGAATGCGAATTATGGCGGTTTGAAATTGGAATACACCGTGAATCCGAATGCGCCTATCCATGTTACTTTTCCGTTGACTTTGGGGATGGGGGTTGTTACGGCGGATTCTTTGTCTAATTTCGGACGCGGACGCATGGGTGGAGACCATGATGGTTGGGGCGGCAATACCAATTCGGCGTATCGCAATCAATATGGTGTGGTGATTCCGGGGATTACGTTGGAAGCCAATTTGTTCCGTTTTGCGAAATTGTCGGTTGGAGCGAATTATCGATTGGCATTTGCGCAAACGGTCGGTACAAAAGTGCCAGAAAATAGTTTAAATGGTTTTAATGTGAGTGCAGGATTGAAAGTCGGCTTGTTTGATGTCAGCACGAGCAGACGCAAACGCCACCACATGTCACCAGACGAACCGCGTTAAGCAAAAAGAAAAGTGGAAAAGGGTTGAGTGTCAAAGACTTGGAAAAGCGAAATGCTTTTACCAAGTCTTTTTTAATGTATTTGAAAAAAACGTAACTTTGCATATAGATGAATCGTGAATGATAAATGATGAATGATGACTGATGACTGATAAATCATTCAATTAATTGATAATCAATTAGTTGGATGATTTATTATTCATCATTCATCATTTATCATTCATCGTTTATTAAGAGAAAATCACACACATTATTATTAATCACAATATGCAATTGTTCAAATTATTCATTTCACTCCTACTCTGCTTGTCTCTGACATCGTGTAGCCGAGTTTTAATGCCCAAACAACCCCAAAACACGCCTACAAATTGTTTTGATTTGATGTGGCAAACCGTTGATGAAAAATATTCTTTTTTTGAATATAAACACATCAATTGGGATTCGATGCGCCGCAAATATCGCCCTCGGGTTTATGACACGATGTCGCAAGATTCGCTTTTTCGAGTTTTGTCGCTCCTGTTGTACGAATTGCGGGATGGACATGTGAATTTGACAAGCCCATTTGACCGTTCTCGGAATTGGTCTTGGCGCGACCGTTATGAAGACAATTTTAATCAAAATTTTGTCTATCGCCAATACCTCAAACAAGATTTTCGTATAACAGGCTCGTTGCCAAATCAAATTTTGGACTCTATTGGCTATGTTCGGTATAGTTCGTTTGGCGCGCCGATTGCGCAAGCCGATTTAGATTACGTTTTTGAACGATTTCGCCCTTTGAAAGGGATGATTATTGATGTACGGGATAATGGCGGCGGCTCAATGATTAATATTTTTAAATGGATGAGCCGTTTTGTCAAATATAAAACCTTAGTGGGTTATGGTTGGGTCAAAAAAGGCAAAAATCATCAAGATTTTGATAAAAAAATTGAATTTTTTGCAGAACCGCGCAAAGGTGTTGTGCCTTTTACGAAACCTGTGGTCGTGTTGACGAATCGCGGTTGTTATAGTGCGACGAATTTTTTTGCGGGATTCATGTCGCTTTTACCTAATGTGACGCTGCTTGGCGATAAAACGGGCGGTGGCGGTGGTTTGCCTGTTTCGGCGGATTTGCCCAATGGTTGGCAATATCGTTTTTCGGCAACTTATGCGACATTGCCCGAGGGTTTTAATATCG
>JBDKKX010000591.1:0-3518 GCA_039795795.1 Bacteroidota bacterium
AGGTAAGCTGGTACTTCCATGGAAGTTATTGAATTTTAATTTTTTGGTTTTTATTTAAACAAATAGTTTATACGCTACGAATTGCATCAAAAAACCGACCACAAAGCCCGCTAAAATCTCGCGCAACGTGTGTGCATGCAGCAAAAGTCGTGCAGTCCCCACCAAACCCGCGCAAAGAATGCCGAGCAATAACACCAAATTCGTACTCACATTGCAAGCCCCCACAAACGGCAAATTCATCGAAAACGTATTATAACTAAAAATGCGCATCGTAATATAAATCATCCCAATCAAACCACCCATGCCCGCCGCATGAAGACTGATTTTAAAAAAAATATTAACGACAAACATAATAAATAAAGAAATCGTCGCACCCAACACACACATCCCAAAAGCACGCGGCACAATATTATTATCTTTGACGCTCAAAAAAATCCATAAATAAAAAATCCCAGTCGCAATAAACGGTCCGATACGGTCTTGTCGATGCGCCATACTCCAAGTTTCGACCATGCCCAACTTTTTCATCAAGAAAACCGCCGTCACAGGCAATATAAAACTCGAGGCAAAAACACCAATAATGATGGTTTTGCTATCCGACCATCGATTCACCCCAAAAAGATAAGGGTTCACCGCAAGCAAAATCATCAACATATAAGTGATAATCAGCAAGGGATGAAATATCAGCGAAACCGCTTGTGCCATTCGGCGCAGTAAATGATTCACATCTATTATCATAATTGTCTTGATGCTTGACAATAAAATTCGGCTTTTTCGTTTTACAGGCACAAGTTACACCGTTTTTTTTAATCTGAAAATTTATTTTTTAAGGTAGGCGTTAAAGTGCGTTCATTCATTTAAAATATTATATGACTTAAAATTAAATTTCAAATTTTTGGTAAAATAAAAATTTAATTTTTGCACCTTTGCGGTTGTTTTTCATCGTTTTGTCCAAAATTTTTTAAATCATTGAATATGAAAAAGCAATTTTTGTATCTGAGCTTTTTTTGTAGCCTGTGGGTGCTTCCGACGGGCGTTTCGGCGCAAGGTTTGAAAGAAAATGCTTGGCGATTATTGGCAAAACTTACTTATATTAAAAAAGAAGACCCTGTTTTGGGCTTTAAAGTTGATGTGCCTGTCTATGGCAAGGAGGTGAAAGCGATGGAAGGCAAAGAAATTACGATTCGGGGTTATATCATTCCGACGGACGGGTATAAAAGTACGAGTGCATTTATATTGTCTGCGTTTCCGTATAATATGTGTTTTTTTTGCGGGGGCGCGGGACCTGAAACGGTGATTGATGTGGTTTGTAAAACGCCGATTCCTTATACGACCGACCCTGTGACGTTAAAAGGGGCGTTGCACCTCAACGGCGGCGATGTCAACACCTTATTATATACACTGCAAAATGCAGTAAAAGCGAATTAATTAAATTTTTATATGAATCCAGCAGCATTTAACGAATTGGTCAAGAATCGCAGGGCGATTTTCACCAAAAGTTACAATAAAAAACCGATTCCTCGTGAAATCGTCGCGCAAATTGTAGAAAATGCGCATTGGGCTCCGACCCACAAATTGACAGAACCTTGGCGTTTTAAAATATTGAGAGGGAAGTCGTTACAAGATTTTTCGGCATTTTTGGCGAAAGATTACGTGAAACACACGCCTTTGGCGAAACAATCTGAGATTACGATGAAGAAATTTGCTGAAAATCCGTTGAATGCGAATACAGCGATTTTGATTTGTATGCAGCGTGACCCTGAAACACGGGTGCCTGAGTGGGAAGAAGTAGCGGCAGTAGCGGCGGCAGTTCAAAATATGTGGTTAACTTGTACTGTGTATAATATTGGTGCTTATTGGAGTACGCCAGGAACGATTCATCGGATGAGCGATTTCATGCCGCTTGCAGATGGGGAAAAATGTATTGGTATTTTTTATATGGGCTATACGGATTTGCCGCAACAGGCGGGGAAACGAACGCCTATTGCGGATAAAATAGAGTGGATGCCTGAGAATTAGGATTAAATGGGATTTTTTTGGGATTAAATGGGATTGATTTTTTGGGATTTTTTGGGATTTTTTTTTTCAAATCCAAAAATACCAAAAAATACCAAAAAATCAATCCCAGTTAATCCCAAAAAAAATCCCATTTAATCCTAATTCTCCCGCTATTTATTTGTAAAACCATTGTTAAGCGATTTTAACGATACTTTTTTCCAAAAACCATTGTAATTTTGTATTTTGAGGATAAAAAAACATTTTTTTATATAGGCAGCTTGCGTTCAATGCTACATTTGAAGCAAGTTTGTGTAGCAAAACCAGAAGATTTGCCGTGATTTCAAGTTTTTTAGACAAAGTAGAAAGTTATTTTGAGCTCGCGCAGCCCAAATTTGACAGTTTGGATGATGCCATTGATGTCATCATCCCCAAAGTGCAAGGTTACAGTTCCGACCTCAAAGATGAAGGGAGCTATTTGGACAAACGTTGGATGGAGGTTCGGGATACGGACGATTTCCATGAGGCGGTCTTGTACATCTTCCGAAAAGGGGGGGAATGCCTGATTTCTTTGGAAGGGAATATCTCCAAAGGCAGTTGGAAATATTTGCAGGAGTCGAACACTTGGCTGTGGTCTTCTTCTGCGGGCAAAGGAGAGGAATTATATGACCTTATTTTTCTGAATTCGACGTTTTTTATCCTTAAAAAACATGGGAATAAAGGTCGAAATCGCAAATATTTTGTATTGGCGACGGAAAAGATGGCGAAAAAATTCAATTGGAGAGATTTGTTTTTATCCTTATATAATCAATATTTGGATTCTGCAAAATTCCGATTATGGACGGTGATTTTGGTGGCGTTCATTGTCTTTATTTTGGTTTTGACGATTTCTTGGCGATAAGTTTGGGAAAATTTTTGCAGATTTTTTCTTGTCCTTCCGTAGGAATCTGAGTTTCCTACGGAAGGACAAGAAAAAATCCGTACATCCATTCATATCCTAATGTATTCCAAAATGGAACTTTTCGGCGTTTCAAATGAAATATTTTATTTATTTCACGTTCCTAAAATTAATCTATTACGAGATGGAAAAAATAATCATTCATTATGGGATTCAAGGGAATGGCATGCGTTTTAATTTGAGTCTGGGCAGTTACAAGGCGATTAAAACACTCTTTCCTGATGCGCAACCAGCCAAAGGATTGTTTGTAGAATATGATTTTCGCACTAATTTTGCGGAATATCATCCACATTTGGAAAATTATATTTTTCCAGCCTTGTTAGGTTTGGCAAATCTAAGCGATTTGAGAACCATTCGACGTATTGAATTTGTGCGCACTTTAAAAGGAGAGCCCACCTATGTTATCGAACAAAATCAACCCGAAAATGACTCCAAAATCACTCTACATGATAAAACTTAGATGCAATAGAAATTGAGTTAAAAAAAAGTTAAAAGCGATCGAAAAATCAAAAATCGTTTCGGTTAGGGCATAAAAAACTGACATCTTGAGAACCAAAATGCACCG
>JBDKKX010000592.1:0-3509 GCA_039795795.1 Bacteroidota bacterium
CAGCTACATTGTTATAAAAATTTATTGGCACAAAAAACGAGGCACAAAGCCTGGCGATTGTTTACAAACCTCTGCATGAAATCGTTTATGAATCGCCAATCGCTCCCGAACCGCGAACAAAAAAACAGCAGGCTGCTCCTCATATAACAAATTTTGAAACTGCCAATATAATTTTCGTCGTTTTTCGGGGTCTAATTCCGATTGAATTTGTTCAATCAACGCATCTGAATGTGCATTTCCAAAACCAAAATAATTATTTCCGCCTGGCTTATCACTGGATGTATGCCATAATTGCCTCATATCATCTAAGCCATATTGAGACGCGATGGGTTTCAATATCAAATCAAATGAACGTTTTTTCAACTTTCCTTTTAAAATATCCGCATCTACCCCATCTAATTCAATGGAAATACCCACTTTTTGTGCATTTTCTTTCAACAAAAGTCCTACATTTCTACTCATCGCCCCTACATTCGCATAGGCATAATGCAATACCAACGGCGTTTTTTGCCCATTCACGACTTTGTCCAAAATGCCATCTTTATCAGAATCCTTCCAACCCGCCTCTTCCAACAACTTTTTTGCCTCCTCCAAATCTAAACTCAGCGGTTTTAAACTTGTATTATAATACGCTTTTTCGGGTGAAATCGGACCCACCACAGGGTCGCCAAAACCATCCATCAAATTTTTAATAATACTTTCTGTGTCAAAAGTTAAGGCAATTGCTCGGCGCACTTTTTTATCCGTTAACTTCGGATTTTTAAGATTGAAACCCACACTTGCTACTGTAAACAGTGGAAAAGAGTTAAAATCGTATGTTTTATTCAACTTTTCGTTCTTTTTTAACCCCAAAAACTCGTTCGATGGGATGCGCGCACAAACATCAAAACCACCATTTTTCAACATTGCCAACGCCGTCGCATCTTCTTTTACCACCCGATAAGTCAATTTTTGCGGACAAGCACTCAACATTTTGTTAGAATCGCGACTTGCCCACCAATTCGTTTTATGCTGGAAAGTCAAATTTTGGTTCGGCAACCATTCCGACAGCGTGTAAGCACTACTGCCCGAAATCCCTTGCTGCGCCGCAAAAAAAGTAGGCGAATGATACAGTCGGGCAAACTCTTTCAACGATTTGTTTGAAATGCTATCAGCCATCAACTTTTTCACCTGAGCCGTATCCGCTAACGGAGCAATCGCATAAGAACCCAATAAATTATTTTTATCGTAAAAGTGAGCGGGCAAAATCAGAATTTCGCCAATCACCGATTCCGCATTAATGTACGGTCGGCGCATAAAAACCGTCCATTTTTTCGGATTTTCGGGATACAATTGCACATCGCATAACAAATTATCCAAATACGCACGCCAAAGTCCAGCATTCACATACGGATTTAAAATAATTTTTAAAGAGAACATATAATCCGCCGCCGTAATGGGAGTGCCATTATCCCAGCGCGCCGAATCGTTCATTTCGTAGGTAAGCGAGATGCCACCTTTCCATTTACCTGTATCCACTTTGACAATTTGAGGCACTTTTTTGACCAAAACAGGCTTTTTTTCTAAGGTAATTGGGTCAAAATCGGTCAATTTTTGAAACAAATTGGATAATAATTGTTGTGTAACCGCATCCGCCGACGTGAAAGGACTCAATTTTTCAGGCTCGGAGGACAATCGGCAAACGACGGATTGGCTTGCTTCCGCCTCTTTGGGATGTTGCGAATTACACGAAAGCGTCGCTAAAAGCAACAGCAGTCCATACCCTAAATGGCAGTTTGGACGATGTTGGAGCGAAAACAGTATTTTTCTCATACCTGTCATTTTTCCCGTAAAAAATTTTAGTTCGTTTGCAATAAAACACCGACAGTTACTGAAAAGTAATCTTTTTTCAGCAACAAAATGTTGATAATCAAAAAATGATTGGCAAGTTGGGGACATCCTCTTTCACAAGGTTTGCTAACGCGATTGTTTTCATGGCGCAAAGTACAGTATTTTTTCCACATAAAACAATGTTAAATTCAAAATTGTGACGCAACTTTTACAATCATTGCCATTCAAATTTGAAAATATAGACCATACTCCTTAGTTAAAAGATAGCATTAAAAAAAATATTTAAAATACAATTTATTGATTTATAAAATCTTATTTGAATGATTTTATTTTAATATGATATAAATGAGGTAACTCGAATGTGCTACTTATTTTTGACACTTTTACATAATTATTTTGATGTTTTTCGCATTTCTATAAGGTGCACATAGCGTGAAAAAACGCCCCATGCCATTATTGCGCTAATAATGAATCCAATTTTGCCATCCAAAAATCCAAATTTTAAAACGTAATGTTTGAAAAATCGAAAAATGGGTTTCACAAAAAGATGCCAAGCCGTGATGGTTCCTGTTTTGGATTCATAATCTTTGGCAGACCATTGCGCATAACGCATTTGTTTTTTTAAAAACGTGTCTAAATCTTTATAAGTGTAATGTTCTAATTTATTTTTCAAAAAAACAACTTTTAAATTTTGGGTATCAATTTCTTCATGCACTTGATTTTGGTTATAGCGCGCCTTATCTCGGGGGATCAATCGGACGGCAGTATCATTTTGCCAGCCACTGTATTGAACCCGCTTTCCCATGAAAAAATGTTGAAAACCAATTCTATATACATTTAATTTACTTTTACTTTCATCTTTTAAAACCGTTTCAATTTCTGCTTTCAAAGCAGGCGTAACCCGTTCATCCGCATCCAAAATCAATACGTAGGGATATTGTGCTTGTGGAATTGCCCAGTTTTTTTGGTCGGCGGGACCCACATATTTTCGTTGAAATAATTTAATTCCATCAAATTGTTGTAATATTGTGAAAGTTTTATCCGTGCTAAACGAATCGACGACCATGATTTCAGCAGCCCAGTTTGTCACATTTTGAAGCAGGGCTTCGATATTATGTGCTTCATTAAAGGTGGTAATGAGAATGGTTAGTGGTAATTTTGGCATATTAACAAATTTTGTTGAACCTTTATAGTTAAAATCGCGTCACAAATTCAACAAAGGGGTTAAAATTTTGTCGAATTTTGTCCATAATATGAATTTATCCATATACAAGATACATAAATGATTTGTGTTTAGAGTACCCTTTGAGAAGGCGTTGTAAAAGAAAAAAAGATACTTTTTTTTTCCGTTTTCGTTTAAACGATTAACCTTTTAGAGCAGTGTAACATTGATTTTTGCAAAGAAGTTTAAAATAAGGGTAGCTATACAAATCATAAATTTTTCTAAGATGGATTTTATTGAATGCAAGTTATTTAATCATAAACGAAAAACCTTAATTTTGAGCAATTTAAAATCTACTCGACTCATTGGACGATTCGATGGGACAAGGCGAGGCAATTTAGTCATCGTCATCGGCGCGCTACACGGGAACGAACCCGCAGGCGTACTTGCCCTCCAAACTGTTTTTCAACAGTTGAACGAATATAAGCAAATTGTTGATACAAATGACCAAAGTTTT
>JBDKKX010000593.1:0-3490 GCA_039795795.1 Bacteroidota bacterium
ATCCAATTCCAACATTTCGTTTAAAATAGATTGCGCTTGCTCGGCAGAAAAATTTCTTTTTTGCAGCCCTTTGAGTACGCGGTCGGGCTGTTCCCTGAAAAAACTAAGTTGTAGCATGTAATGATGAATGATGAATGGTGAATGGTGAATGATGAATGATGAATGATGAATGATGAATGATGAATGATGAATGGTGAATTGGGTTATTTAATTATTTTTTTTACCACAATATATATAATAAAATACCTATGAGTAGTACAGAAATTGAGCCTTTGGTGGAAATATTTTTCTTTTTAGTCAAAATCGAACTTCGCAGTAATTTCATCACTTCTTCTGTATCGTTGTAGATAGATTTGAATTCAATTTCTGTCAAATAATTTGTTTTCCAAAGTAATTCAAGCCAATATTGAGTTTCACTTGTTTCTTTTTGAGCAATAGCAAGTTTATGTATAAAATCTAATCCACTTTCTGCATTTGCTGCCTCTCTAATCATCGCACCAGGATTAATGCCAGATCTTAAAATTTGTTTACTAATGGTATATTCTTTTTTCGTAGTTACCAAATAGCGGTGCAAATTGACTATCCGTATTGCTAAATGTAAGGTTTTGTCTCGTAATGGGTCATTTTTATCATGATGTTATTATTTCATTCACCATTCACCATTCACCATTCATCATTCATCATTCACCATTCAAATGTTACTAATTGTCCCTACTTTCGTCTAAAAAAAAGCACTAAAAGCAGGCATCGAAAAAAAAAAAATAAATTTTTGCAAAGATAGTATTTGCAATTCAAAATAAAAGTGTAATTTTGCGTCATCAAAATAATGCACACCGTATTCGGACTTTCTTATCCTCGACGGACGCTTCGTTTCGTAACCGCATACTTATGAATTGCTTCCACTTTGATTAAGCGCGTCGTCCTACTTTTAAAAAAAGTTGGGTAATATTCAAACAAGAAAAAATAAAAAATTTTTCGATACGGTTTTCATCATATCGCCTCAAAAAAGGCTTTGAAAACAACTTTCATCAGAGATTTTACAATCTTTATCAACCCGCGTCTTTCCTAGTTCAAAAATTCCGAACATTTATGTAAGATTTTTTAAAAAAGAAAAGACATCGGCATCTTACTTGTGTATGAGCAGTAATAATTTTATTTTATATTCTTAATTATCTTGTAACCAAAGATTTACACATTTTAGTTTCAAACAATTTAAATGGTTAAATCAATTCATTAGGAATGCTCTCAGTCGTTTCTCTATAGGCGCGTCGGTTTGGAATGAATGCCGATAGAGAACCCCCTTTGAACGAGATTAAAAATATCGCTTTACGCCTTAAATGTTGACCCATTGAAGGTTACATATTGTCAAAAAATTTAATTAAAAACAAATTATTAAATCGTTTCAGCACCAAAAATTTACGCCTTGTGCTTATTGAGTCCGTTATAGCGTCGAATCGTCTGGGGTCAGACCATTCGCGGAGGGAATATTTTTGAAATATATTAGTTCATTATTAAAATGTTGATAATCAATGACTTGTGTGAATAATACCCTAACTTATGACCGAACACCCATTTACCAATCACTGACAGTTTTAAAAAAAACAACAAAATTTTCACCGACCAATTATGTATGATATTTTGCAGTTGAACGAAATGCTCTTACAAGAGCTGCGAGAAGTAGCCGAAAAACTGGGGATTTCCGATTTCCGAAAAATGACGAAAAAGGATTTAATTTACCAAATTTTGGATGCTCAGGCGGTCTCCTCCGACAAAAAGACGAAACAACCTGAGTTGCTCGTGGAAGACAATAATCCTTATGAGAAAAATTCCTTGAAAATGTCGCTTAATAAAGTGAATTTTGACCGCGACCGCGAACGGGAGCGCGACCGCGAACGGGATAATAAGGAGAAAGAAAAGGACAAAGATGCACAGCGTCGCCCGCGCCTCACGCGCCCGACTTCTGGTCCGACAAGTGGTCCATCGCCCTTGAATTTGCCGCAGTTGAACACTAAAGTAGATAAGCGTTACAAACGGGAGGATACCGATCCTTTTAATTCTGAATTGTTTACAAATCATATTTCGCAATCCAGTGTTCCGCCGCCGCCGCCGCCTTCTATGCCTGTGGATGATATTCCAGAGGCGTTGATGGGGGATTTCGGTCCCGATAATGATGATGATGATGACGGCTATATCAATCCCGCGTTGATTGATGAGGATATTCCGTCGCCGGATGATGATTTTGACTTTTTGCCGCCTATCACCGACCGCAATCGCGATAAACGCAAGCGGCAACATGATGAAGATGGTCAACCGAAGTTTAATATTGACCTTGATGGCGTGATTGAAGGGGAAGGTGTGTTGGAAATGATGCAGGATGGTTATGGTTTTTTGCGTTCTGCGGATTATAATTATTTGACTTCGCCCGATGATATTTATGTTTCGCCGTCGCAAATCAAACTTTTTGGTTTGAAAACGGGGGATGCGGTTCGAGGTGCGATTCGCCCGCCGAAGGAAGGAGAAAAATATTTTGCTTTACTTAAAGTGTCGAGAATCAATGGTTTAGACCCCAAAGATGTTCGAGATAGAGTGCCTTTTGATTATTTGACCCCACTTTTTCCCAACGAAAAGTTTAAATTGACGACCGACCCGAAAGGACGGGATATTGCAGCGCGGTTGATAGATTTGTTTACGCCGATTGGGAAAGGACAGCGCGGTTTGATTGTGGCGCAGCCGAAAACGGGTAAAACGTATTTATTGAAAGACCTTGCCAATGCGATTTCTAAAAATCATCCTGAATGTTATATGATTGTCCTCTTGATTGATGAGCGTCCAGAGGAGGTGACGGATATGAAACGTTCGGTGAAAGCGGAAGTGGTGGCTTCGACGTTTGATGAAGCGGCGGAAAATCACGTTCGGGTGGCGAATATTGTGTTGGAAAAGGCGAAACGGATGGTCGAATCGGGACATGATGTGGTCATCTTATTGGATTCGATAACCCGTTTGGCGCGAGCGTATAATACGGTAGCACCCGCATCGGGCAAAGTTTTGTCGGGCGGTGTGGAAGCGAATGCGCTTCAAAAACCTAAAAAATTCTTCGGCGCGGCGCGGAAAATCGAAAATGGGGGTTCATTGACGATTTTAGCGACGGCTTTGATTGATACGGGGTCGAAAATGGACGGCGTTATCTTCGAGGAATTCAAAGGAACGGGGAATATGGAATTGCAATTGGATAGAAGTTTGTCGAACAAACGCTTGTATCCTGCGATTGACCTTATCAAATCCAGTACGCGACGGGATGATTTGTTGCTCGACCGCGATACGATTCAACGGATGTTCTTGTTGCGCAATCACCTTGCGGATATGAAACCCGAAGAGGCACTTGAATTTATGATGAAACATATTCAACATACGACGCGCAATGAAGAGTTTTTGAATTCGATGAATGGAAGATAATAAAATAATTTGATATACGAATTGGAACGCGGAGGAC
>JBDKKX010000594.1:0-3485 GCA_039795795.1 Bacteroidota bacterium
ATGTGCAATCGCTAATTTACGAATCACTTCTCGCTTCCCTTCTGCCCGAATCCGCACAAAGTATTGACCTTCAATGAGTTCAAATGCTGGTATATTAAAAGCGATTGGTGCAGCCGCCCATTCAAAGTGACGCAATTCAACCCCTAACGCATTCAAAATCCCTATTTCAACGGGTAAATTTTCAAAAGGAGTCAAATCCAACGTCGCTACATCTGTCGCAGGATTCGGATACAAGATAAAATCAGGATTTTTTGGAAAAAATAAGCGCATTTCAGGCGAATATTGTACCGATTTACTGCCTTGCGCATACATACCGACTCGATATACATTCGTATCAACTTGCGGGTGCGCGTCAGTGAACTGATACAGGGTTTTATTCGGCAACGGCGCGTAAGAGACTTGTACGTAATTCAAGATTTCAAACGCTTGATTCGGCAATTGGCGTTCTACGGTGAAATAATGGGTCGATTGAAACGCATCCGACATCCAATTAAAAACGGCAGCCGTCCCGTAGCGATGTCCTTCTGCGGTGAACAATTGTACGCGTGCACTTGGCGCAATCGTATTGATAACATTCAAGGCAACAGGTGGCAATTTTGGACCCCAATTTTTACTACCCAAAAAGGCTCTTGTCACAATTTGATATTGTCCGCTCGCCAAAAAAGGATTTTTAGGATTGTAATAACGACCCGAAGGCGATAATTGACCATCATTCCCCATGGGATCTGACCCATCCAACGTGTAATAAACAGATAAACCTTGATTCGGATTCATTATCCGAAACGTGTCCGTTGAAACCAAATTCCCCGAAGGATGATGCACAGGCGCGGGTTCGAGCGTATGCACTAAACCTTTTTCGGCAAAACGACGAATTACATCTGGAATCCGCGTATTTAATTCCTCCTTAATGCGCTGGTTTTGAACTGCCCAAACTTCGTGTAAAGTAGAGTCATAGCCCCAGCGCGCCACATCTAATCGGTAAGAATGATTCATTTGCGCCACCGATGCGTCTATTTTTTGCGCTAATCGATTGATACTCAATGCACCATTCGGTTGTTGCAAATGTTGTCGCACACGGTCTTTGACCATCGTTAAGAATTCTGCATTTTGTCCGTCGTACAAATTGCCAAAAAGAGCCCCTGCCCCATTGAATAAAAATGGTGTCCAATGCGTCGTATAATTTGACCACAATTGCGTTCCCCACAATAAACCATCCGAATCATTCAAACTAAATCGAAATTTGGTCAGCGCAGGATTGCGCAACCCTACAGCATTTATTTCCCATTCGCAATCCATGCTTAGGAAAACCAACATATTATTAATGTAGTCGCCCAACTCAGTCATTTTTTTAACCCGTTGAAAATCATTCTTTTGTGCAGCTACTTTCAATTGATGCCATTGAAGCGTATCGCCTTGGTCGGCATAACCTCGATTCCAATCGTCAAATTGACAATTGATTTGGTCGTAATCCGCCCCTTTCCCGCCTTGATACACTTCGGAAAGTTTATCATCAAATTTCTCACGCAATGTATATAAACCTAAATATTTGCCATTTTGAAAAACATTCACAAAGCGAGTGAATGGGTCAAAATTGCCCATTTCGCGCAAAGTCGTGCGCATTACTTGTTCCGAAAACCGCGCATCGCCAAAATCATTGGCTACGGGACCATCTTGCCCTTCTTTCAATTCCAAATATTTAATTTTGGAAGACGGTTTATAACTATCCGTCGCACTTTTCGTGAAAATATTGTAACCCACTTCGTCCGAACCAAAAGTCGCTTTGAAATAAAAACGCAAACTATTTTTAGGCAACAACAAAGAAGTATTACCAAATTTTTTAATACCTGCTTCCACTGCAATCCCTAATTGATTCTGCTCAATGAACTCAAAAGTCGCTGCCAAAGGCACAGAATCCGAAATCGGATAAGGCGTAGAAATCGAAACGACGGGCAATTCTTCTAAACCTTGTTGATAATCTGCATCGGTCAACAAGGTTGGATATTTCCAATTTTCATTTAAACGATTGGTTTTCAATAGATAAGTATGCGTTTCCATCTTAGAAAGTCCGCCCGTTCCATAAGCAATCGCTTTGACCACCGTTGATTTGTCAATTAAAATCGGCGACGTGTAAACCATGCCTTTGGTCGTTGAGGGAAAACTGCCGTCGGTCGTATAGCGAATCGTAGCTTTCGGGTCAGCCGTCAACGTTAACGAAAAAGCACTGTTATAAAAACCTCTTTTTTGACTAAATGCAATCGGCAAATCAATGGTAGCCAATGTATTCGATTTTTGATAGCTTCCTTTGGTAAAATGCGTCGTTGCGCCTTTTCCATCTGGCAATCGCCCATAAGTATCCTTAAAAGTAGTCAAACCTGTGGTCAATTGATTGGATAAAGTCGGAATCCCATTGACGCGGCGTGTCAAAAAAGTGATTGCAGAATCGTTATTAATCTTAAAATTCACATGTTTGGGCGTGTTTAACGTATCGCCGTCTGCCACGAGGATGAAAAAACTTTTGGGCGGAATCGTTATATTTTTCAATTCGGATTTAATCAAATTGCTCGCTTTATCGGAAAGAAAAACCCCATTTTCAATCACTAAGGGCAAATAATGGGCATTATACAACTCAATCCAATCTTCTTTTTCGTCATCTGAACCCTTCGCCGCAATTTCATTGATATATAAACTATCCATCAATGTCGTATTTCGGATTTCAGTAGGCGCAGCCGTCGTGTAAGTAAGGACCAATTCTGGTGCAATATTGGTCGTGCCCGACTCCCGACTATCCGCCGTTGCCAAACCGCCATTGCCATCAAAACGAAACATTAAGTTTTGCCCTGTCCCCCACCCCATGCGGCGATTTTCATCAATCAAAGGAGCTAAATTAGGCGTACGCTCTTTCAAACCCCGTTCATCGACCACTAACCAAGGCTGCGTGACCCAATCCACCACCGAAGTTGTCAAAGGTCTGCTACTCAGATTGCGGGCATTCGTACCGAATTCCGCCGCATTGCCTTTTTGCGCCCGAATTGAAATCACCGCATTTTGAGTATAAGCCTCATCACAACGAAACTGGATATAGGCGTTTGTAAGGAACGCGTCTGGCGGAATGTTCACATTTCGGAACAAAATAGCGGTAATTTGATTCAAACTGCCGTCTTTTCCGCCTAATTCCAAGTCGCTACTCGAAAGCGAAACCGCACCCGAAGCAAATTCTTCTGCATCATCAATATCATTTTGCAAAGGCACAACGATAGTTGTAGTGGTTTGTGCCCTAAGAAATGGTGTGCAACAGCAGCACATCACCGTTAAAAACGAATAAAAAATTCGTGATTTGTACATAAATCGGTTTAAAAAATCGTAAGGATTCATGGATTATGGCGCGCATTCGGAATTGCGCATGCAGTAGTAGCTTTTGTTTTGGAAAATTGCGATACGATGGATGTACGGATTCAACGGATTTCATAGATTCGTACGGATTTTTT
>JBDKKX010000595.1:0-3484 GCA_039795795.1 Bacteroidota bacterium
TGAATCATCATCGTCGCGATGCCCGCAATAATCACGGGTACGGCAAAGACCAGAAAACAACTCGAAATCGTTAAGCCCATCGTCGCCAAAGAACCGCCCAAAAAAGGACCTACAATCCCGCCAATGCGCCCCATACTCATCCCAAAACCAACGCCTGTACTCCGAATTTCTGTCGGATAAAGTCGAGCAGCCACTGCGTACAAGCCCACAAAACCGCCTTGAATCCCAAAACCAATCAAGCCGAACAGCACCAAAACAATCGCAGAACCTTTAAAAAAGCCAAAAATTGCCATTAAAATTGCGGTTGCGATGAAAAACCATAAAATCGTCCGCCGTAAACCAAACGTGCTCGACAAATAACCTTGAGTCACGATGCCGATAAACGCGCCTAAATTAAAAACCGCGCCTGCATAAATCGCTAATTCGATGGAAAGTCCTGTGCTTGCTGCCAATTTTGGAATCCATGTTAACAAATAATACATCGAGCCAAAGGACATAAAAAGAGCTGTCCACAACCAAAGGGTTGGTAATTTGCGTTCGGGTGTCAGCAATGCGTCTTGAATCATTTGAATGAAAATCTGCATGCGTTGCCCAATCGTTGGATTGCTTTCGGGTGCAATCGCTGTTTTTTCGGCAGCTTGCATCGGCAATTCCGATAACGTCGGTTGACTCATTTTACTTAGAATCGCATTTATTTTTTGTAAAGCATTTGCAGGACGCTTTTTAAGCAAAAAATCAAGTGATTCGGATAAAAAAAGGTAAATGAAGGGCAAAGTCAATAAAGTCACGACTCCTGCGACTTGAAACATGGCGCGCCAACCGTAAGCAGGAATAATTTGCGCCGCCGCTAAACCCGATAAAACCGCACCTACTGGATAGCCACTCATCACAAAGCTGACCCAAAAATCTTTTGTTTTTTTGGGCGCGTATTCCGAAGTCAAGGTCGCAGAACTTGCCAACATGCCGCCAATTCCAATCCCACTGATGAAACGGAAAAAGACTAATTGTTCAATAGATTGAGAGAGATAGGTCGCAAAAACGGTCAAGCCCATGATGACAGCGCATAATAAAATGACTGCGCGTCGTCCAACAACATCTGCACGCGGTGCAATGGTGAGCGTACCAACGGTCATTCCAACCAAACCCGCACTGAATACAACGCCCAAAGTCTGCATGGTGAATGCCCATTCTTTAGCAATCGCAGGCGCGGCGTAAGAAACTACCATTACGTCCATGCCATCCAGCGTATTCATCAGAAAACAGAGGAGTATCGTAATGAGTTGCGTGTTCGACATTTTGTCATTGTCGAGGAAATCAATTGTTTTGGTCATTTTTCGGATTGTTTTAAAAATATGTTAGCAAAAACGAATAAATTATAGTTACACCTGTCAGGTTTTCCAAACCTGACAGGTGTAATTTCAACAAAATTACAAAGTTTTAATAGAATAAAAAATTATTAGAACAAATTTACATCTATAAACAACGGTCTTGTTTAGACGCATTGCGCTATCATGGGTACTTTTCGGACTTGTGTTTAACCCAAATCGCCACCTGCCACAGGCAACACAACGCCTGTAATATACGACGCTTCGTCGGATGCCAAAAATAAAATCGCAGCACATTGCTCTTCCAAAGTGCCATATCGTTTCATCAAAGAAGATTGCGTCGTTTGCTCCACAATTTGTTGATACCAAATCGCTTCTTGTTCGGATAATGCTTTTTCATTTCTCGGCGTGATGCGCGGTGGTGCGACGGTACCGCCCGGAGATACAGCATTGACTCGAATATTTTTTTCTGCGTATTCAAAGGCTAATGAGGCAGTTAAAGCATTTACGCCCCCTTTTGCGGCGGAGTAAGGCATTCGATAAATGCCCCGCGTTGCAACCGACGAAACATTTACGATGACACCACTTCCTTGCGAAAGCATGTAAGGCAAAACGGCTCTACATCCCCATAATGTTGGGAAAAGAGACCGATTGACTTCTTTTTGTATTTCAGCTTCTTGATATTCGTGATAAGGTTTGACCCAAATCGTACCTCCAACATTGTTGATGAGTATATCAATTTGTCCAAAAAATTTTTTAGTTTCTTGGAAAACGCGCTCGAAACCTGCTAAAGTTTCCAAATCCGCGAGGATGGAAAAAACGGAATGCCCTTGAAAACGCAATTCGTGCATGACGGTTTCTACGGAGATGGCTCTGTCCACTAAGACGACTTTGCAACCTTCCTGCGCAAGCCGTATGGCGACATTTTTGCCGATGCCTTGTGCCGCGCCCGTTACGACCGCGACTTTATTTTTAAACCTATCTTTAAAAATCATTGTGAGGAATGATGAATGATGAATGATGAATGATAAATGATGAATGATGAATGATGAATGATGAATGATGAATAGTGATATGGTATAACCTATTGATAATCAATAAAATTCATCATTCATCATTCATCATTCATCATTCATCATTCATCATTTATCATTCATCATTAGTTAAATACCCGATGGAACAAATTTTTCTAAATAACAATGGGCGATTTTAATGCCCGCTTTGGTAAAAGACGCTTTAACGCTTTCCACCATTGCATTTGGTCCGCAGATGTAAATATCATACTCTTTTGCGTTCAAAACCTCTTTTGTAATCCATTGATTTACAAAACCTTGTGCATGATTTGGCGTAGGCTCAACCGATACCGTATGATAATCAAAAGGCATTATTTTTTTAAATGCGTTTAATCGTTCTAACTCAACCAAATTTGCTTCGGTATTCGCGCCATAAAACAATTGAATGGTATGTTTCACCTTGTGTTTAGACAATTTTTCTAACATCGCCAAAAACGGCGCAATCCCCGTTCCGCCTGCAAAAAACAAGGTCGGACGATGCAAATCTCGCAAATAAAAACTACCTGTCGGACCTTTTAAGTTCAAAATGTCTCCTATTTTGACTTTATCGCGCAAATAGTTACTCATTAAACCATTGGGAATCAATTTAATAATGAATTCCAATACGTCCCCGCCCGAATCCCGACTAAACGAGTACGACCGATGCACACCTGTATTCGGAATGTCAAGATTGGCATATTGCCCTTGCAAAAAAGGCAATTTTTCTCCTTTTTGCAATTTCACCACCAATTTCAGAATCTCGGAGGAAAGAAAATCCATCGAAAGAATCGTTGTGGCATGCGTCACCGATTTGACTTTGCAGGCTTTGGAACTCGCCAAAATATCCACCACCATATCCGAAGTCGGAGTCATCTGACAAGCCAGTGAAAAACCGTCCGCAGTTTCTTCCTCAGACAAGGCTTCCTCAATATAATCGCCCATTTCAAATTGTCCACTTTTCCATTTGCACTTGCAAGTGCCGCAAACGCCTTCGTTACAATCTAATGGAATATTAATCCCTGCTCGAAAAGCGGCATCTGCCAACGTCTCACTCGACCGACTTTCAATGATGCGTGTTACACCATCTTCAAAATTTAATGCTATCAC
>JBDKKX010000596.1:0-3471 GCA_039795795.1 Bacteroidota bacterium
GCGGATTTTTTTTAAATTTATGCTGAATTTTCAGCATAAATTCCAAAAAATCCGCGTAAATCCGTCCAATCCGCGTCCTCCGTGTTCCCATTCGCTCTTCACCTTTTTGTCACGCACGGAAACTCGTTAAACCAATGGAACGCCTGTTGTAATGCCGTCCACCGTAGATTGAGACACCAAATTGCGATTTGCCCAATTCAAACCCGATTTATTAAAAACCGTTTCCGTCGGAATAGGACATTTTTTCTCTCCTTTCATGACGTAAGCCGCCACTAAAATCGTCCCATCGGCAGGCACAATATTCGCACCTGTGGGCAAAGCATTCAATATCGCAGGAGTCACTTTTTTAATTTGACTGGTCTGCCACCCGCGCTGTGCAAAGGTAAATTCATCCAAAATCATTCTTTTCTGCCCTTTGTCCACACAATAAATCGTTGGATTCCCGTCCGTGGAACTAATCAAACTACCGTCGGCAGGCAACGCCACTGGGACGGCAAGCCTCAACCAACTTCGATATTGAATGCCTTTCGCGCCCAATTCAGCCGCACGGTCTTGTCCGTTGATGATTTCACGCGCATTATTATAATCTTCCGTCTTCGCATTAAAATAATTACTCAATTTTAAATCCGTAAACAAGCCTTCCACCATGCCCACAAATAAAATGCGGACTGCCGTTTTAGGGTCTAAAGCGAGTTCTGGATTGTTGTACAGGGACATGCCCAAGCCTAAGCGAGTGCCTAAACGTTTGTAATTGGTCGCCCAAGTGATTTGCACATAACCGCGTCCATAATAAATTTTACCCGTTACAGGGTCGGGTTTGCCATATTCTCTACCTTTTCCTTTACCGTATTCTTCAATGGGCATCCATTTTTCTACGCCAATGCCCGTTTCACCATATAATGTTGCGAAAATATAGGCGAGCCAGCGCAAATCGGTCAAAGCAACCCCCGGTAAATCTACTGGATTTTCCCAATAATCAAAAATGAGGTTTAAACTGGCGATTTGTTGCGGCGTTAAAGCACCCAAATTGCTCATAAAAAAATTGCGGTCAATTGCATTATTGGGTGTTGCAGGAGCAGCAACGCTTGGAGCAGCGTTGGTTAATAAGTTTAACATGGTTGTTAATAGAATTTAATTAGTTGATTTTGGTTAAAATGCAAATTTTATTTTTTTTATAAATATTTTCTCTGTTCACCGATTTGTTCGCTAAACGCGAAGGGTGCCGATTTATTACGCCAAGCTAACTACTTTTTAGTATTTTTTTTTATAATATAAAAATTAATTGTGCGGTACGTTGGAATTGGGATTAAATTGGATTTTTAGGATTTATCCCTCAGTACGGGACAAAAAGGCTTTTCATCACAGATGCAACCGATTCCACAAGATTTCACAGATTTTTTTGGGATTTTCAATGCTTAAAATCCAAAAAAATGGGATGTTTCAAAAGGAGGTTACACTTTTGTTCTGAGAAGTGTAACCTACTATTCCTGAAAAATGAAACATCCCAAAAAAATCTGTGAAATCTCATGGAATCGGTTCCATCTGTGATGAAAAGTATTTTTGTCCCGTACTGAGGGATAAATCCTAAAAATCTTAAAAATCAATCCCATTTAATCCTAAAAAAATCCGATTTAATCCCAATTCCAGCGTACCACACAACTTAAGTTCCTTAGTTTCCCATCAATTTTTCCAAAACCAAATACACCGCAGGGCAAAACGTACTATTTTTAAGTGTAATCTGTGTTTTTTTCAACAAAATATCCTCATCAGTATAGGGAAACCGATGGCAATCCGAAGGACGCGCTTCATATATCGAACAATAATTATCTGAACCCAAAAAAGGACACGGCGATTGTTTCACGACAAAATCGCCGTCTTCGTCGCGCCGCAAATAAGTATCCAGAAACGCCGCTTCACTCATTTTAAGGTATTTTGCAATCCGTTTGACATCGGGCGGTTTGAAACGCGGCGAATAATTTTTACAACAATTTGCACACGTCAAACAATCGACGGTTTCAAACGCCTGTGCATGCGCTTCGGGTAACTGCTTGATAACCTTTTTTTTATCCAAATTTTTCAAAAAATGCTTGAATTTACCTTGTTTTTCAAGCGATTTTTGTTGCCAATTGCTTAAAGCCATATCGAAAAAGGATGATTTTGGGTTGAAACAAAATCAAAAAGAACATTGTTCATTGGAAAGCTGCCCTTTTATGGATGAACAATTCTATTCATCGGGCTGCGTCCAAAGTCCTAAATTTTGCGTACCTTTGCGGCTTAAAAATTAGTTTTAATATGTCAGACCAAAATTTTGTAGATTACGTCAAAATCTGTTGCAAATCAGGGAATGGGGGTTCCGGCGCGCTTCATTTTCATCGGGCGAAGTTCATTCCGAAAGGCGGACCCGATGGGGGCGATGGCGGCAGGGGTGGAAATATCGTTTTACGCGGTAATCGCAACGTGTGGACATTGTTATCATTGAAATATCGCAAGCATGTTGCCGCAGGAGATGGCGGCAGGGGCGCGGATAATAACAAACATGGGGCAGATGGCGCAGACCTTTTCTTAGAAGTGCCGCTTGGAACGGTCGCAAAAGATGCCGAATCGGGTGATATTTTGTTTGAAATCACTCAGGATAAGGAGGAACGGGTCTTGGCGCAAGGCGGGCGCGGCGGCAAAGGCAATGCTTTTTTCAAAACTTCTACGCATCAAACGCCCCGTTATGCGCAAACGGGTGAAGAAGGTTTTGAAGCATGGCGCATTTTGGAGTTGAAAACGTTGGCGGATGTCGGCTTGGTGGGTTTCCCGAACGCGGGCAAATCGACTTTATTGGCGGCAGTCACGGCGGCAAAACCAGAAATTGCTCCTTATGCGTTCACGACGTTGGTGCCGAATCTTGGGATTGTGTCGTATCGAGATTTTCAATCTTTTGTCATGGCGGACATTCCTGGCATTATTGAGGATGCGCATTTGGGCAAAGGTTTGGGGCATCGTTTTTTGCGGCATATTGAGCGAAATGCGACTTTGTTGTTTATGATTCCGTGCGATACGCAAGATATTAAAAAAGAGTATGATATATTACTCAATGAGTTAAAGCAATATAATCCAGAATTGTTGGATAAACCGCAAGTGTTAGCCATCACTAAATGTGATTTAATTGATGCCGAATTAGAGAAAATGTTGAAGAAGCAGTTGCCAAAAGGAATGCCACATGTGTTCATTTCGGCAGCGACGGGGAAGGGATTGACGAAATTGAAAGACCTTTTGTGGGAGCATATCAACGTTTGAATTGGGATTAAATGAGATTTTTTTGGGATTAAATGGGATTGATTTTTTTTGGATTTTTTTTTGGATGTTTCATTGGTGCGGAATGTAAATTACCAATTGTGATACGAATGGATGTACGGATTTTTCGGATTTCATGGATTCGTACGGATTTTTTTTGCAAAAATCCGTACGAATCGATGAAATCCG
>JBDKKX010000597.1:0-3470 GCA_039795795.1 Bacteroidota bacterium
TGAACAAGAATTAAAAACCAAAGGAGACGGCATTTACGAAGTCGTTGCAGCAGGTTTTAACTCTCGTTTAGACGATTTTGGTCCTGCTTTTTACAAAGATGGCAATCGAGAAGGCATTGTTTTCGCCTCAGAACGCGACAAAGGCGTAATTGTCAAACGAAATCACTCGTGGACGGGCAATCCCTTTTTAGATTTGTATTTTGTGCCCGCCAAGAAAAATGGAAGCAAGATGGTGTATGGTCGTCCCGAAAAATTTGCTTCGGACATCAATTCTAAATACCATGATGCGATTGTGACGTTTAGCAAGGATAAGCAAACGGTTTATTTCACTCGAAATAACTACACACACGGCAAAGCGGGTAAAGACGACGGGGGTACAATGAAGTTGAAAATTTATTCGGCTCAAAAAGGCAAAGGCAGTGGTTCTTGGGGCAATGAAGTGGATTTGCCTTTCAATAGCGACCAATATTCTTGTGCACACCCGGCGTTGAGCGCGGATGGCAATAAATTGTATTTTGCATCGGATATGCCATCGGGTTATGGTGGAATGGATTTATACGTTTCTGAAAAGGAAAATGGCAAATGGGGCGCGCCTGTGAATTTGGGTCCTTCGGTCAATACGGAAGGCAATGAAATTTTTCCTTATATGCAAAACAATGGGAGATTGTATTTTAGCTCGGATGGACAATTGGGATTAGGCGGTTTGGACATTTTTTACGTGGATGAAAAAGGAGCGAATCAATGGACAGTGCCTGAGAATATTGGCGGTCCCATCAATTCCAAAGATGATGATTTCTCTATTGCCTTTAACGAAGATGGAACAGCAGGATTCTTCTCGTCCGACCGTCAAGGCGGTGCAGGGCGCGATGATATTTACAGTTTCACCAAAACGGCAATGCCCGTTCAAATCTTTGTTTACGATGAAGAAACGAAAGAACCCATTGAAAATGCGTCGGTTACGAGCGATTCTTGCAATCGCACGGAGTACAAAACAGGTAAAAATGGTCGGGTCAGTATTGAGATGAAATTTAATACGTGCTGCACCTTCAAAGCCGATAAAGCCACTTATGAACCCAATTCAAAAGAGGGTTGTGTCAAAGCGGCGAATGAAAAATCAGAAGATATTATTGAGATTCCATTGAGAAAACAGATGAAATTTATCATGGAAGGCATTGCTTACGACCAAGTCTTAGGTACGCCATTAGATAGCGTCCTGGTGACCTTGACTTCGGATTGTGCGGGCGATTCTACCCAGACTTTGGTGACGGATGCTTCTGGAAAATTTGCATTTGCGTTGAGAAAAGATTGTTGTTACAAAGTGAAAGGGGAAAAAGTGAAATTTTTATCCGCGACAGCAGAAGGGGATTCTTTGTGTACCAAAGGTTTCAAAGAATCGAAAACGCTTCAAGTGGTTTTAAATTTGCAACCGACCAATGTGGCAACCAAGCAACCCGCGCTTACGTCCATGCAAAAACCTTATTTTGATGCGGGCAAAAGTGTTTATGTCAATCCTGCAACCGACAAACCCGCACAAGGCAATATTAATGGGGTGAATTATAGAGAGGGTAAAATCGTGGATGCCCCAAAAGTGCCGCAACCAAAAGCTGGCACAGGCGTATTTGAACCGAGTACAACGACGCATGAAGATGGGGCGCAAGCCTATTTATTGCACATTTATTATGATTTTGACCAATCTTTCATTCGGGATGAATCCCATCCAGAATTGGAAAAATTGTTGAAAATGTTGAAAGAAAATCCGACTTATATTATAGAGTTGGCATCTCATACGGATTCGCGGGGGTCAAATGCTTATAATAATCGCTTGTCTCAACGCCGTGCAGAATCAGTGGTTCGTTGGTTGGTGGAGAAAGGGATTGAGCGGGACCGTTTAGTACCAAGAGGTTATGGCGAGAATATGAATGTGAATAAATGTGCGAATAATATACCATGTAGTGAGCAAGAGCATCAAATGAATCGTCGGACAGAGTTCCGCGTGATAGGATGTAAAGGCTGTTTGGATAGCGAAAAAGCAAGAATATCGCGTCCGAATCAAAATACGAAAGTGGATAGCTGTAAAGGTTGTCCATTTTAACCCACACGGCTAGAGTAAAAGTGAATATATATGGTGGAGTAGTTGCGTATTGCAACTGCTCTTTTTTTTTGAAAATCGTTGGAATTTGGAATTAGGATTAAATGGGATTTTTTTGGGATTAAATAGGATTGATTTTTTTAGGATTTTAGTAGGATTTTTAGGGGTTAGGGGGGGGATACGAATCGATGTACGGATTGTACGGATTTCACAGATTCGTACGGATTTTTTGGAACTCCAATGCCTTGTTTCCAGCAAAAAAAATAGCAAAAAAAAATAAAAAATCCGTATGAACCCGTGAAATCCGTACAATCCGTACATCAATTCGTATCACAACCCAAAAGTGTAACCTAAAAATCCTACTAAAATCCTAAAAAAATCAATCCTATTTAATCCCAAAAAAATCCCATTTAATCCTAATTCCAACCCACCACATCCTTAAAAGGAATAACTCACATTCAATTCATGCGTCGCGCCCACAAACGGACCAAAAGACGCAAAGGAATAATCAAATCCATACCCCAATTTGCAATGATTGTCCCAATCGCCTAAGACAAAACCCGTTTCTGCATGCACTTTATTGCCCCGAGCTGTTGAACCTACGCCTATCCAAAAATAAGGATTCATCTGATAACGGACATTTAAATCCACATTCACAGGAGTCGAAGGCGTATATTTCGCCCAAAGAGACGTTTCGATAAAACTTTCTGTATTTAAAAAATGATACCAGCCTGTCATTGCGTACGCATGTTGGATGCGTTGCGTGTAAAATGCGCCATCTCCTTTTGCAAAATTCAAATCTAAACCCATGATTTGCGGAACACTGATGCCTCCGTAAAAATAATCATTGCGCAAGCTGCCATGCAGTATGCGTTGATAAAAAAACGCGCCCACTCCCAAATCGGGATACAATTGCATTCTATCTTGTGCTGTGCGAATATCATTCGGGTCTGTTAATTTCAAGTCAGAAGTTTTGATGCGATATTGCACCATCCCCGCATTCAAGCCAATACTCCAACCAAAAGTCTCTGGGTCATTCCCAAACAAGACTCCTACGCGCCCATAACCGCCTGTAAAGCCAGTGGGACCCGTTTGGTCGTTGATAATATGCCCACCTGCCATCAATCCTACGCCTGCATGGTCTTTGTTAAACCATTCGCCGTGTATTAATTGCGTCGTTGGCGGATTTTGAACATCCACCCATTGACGGCGGTACGATACGCCAATAGAAACATTATGTTGTTTCGAGAAAAAGTCAGAACCAATCGCTGCAGGGTTAATGACGCTAATCAATTCTCGATACTGCGTGAAAAGAGGGATTTGTTGCCCAAATGCAATCGCACTCCAAGTGACAAGGGCAAACGTCGCAACGAGTTTGTGG
>JBDKKX010000598.1:0-3453 GCA_039795795.1 Bacteroidota bacterium
TTTGGGATTTATAAACAAAAAAACCAAAAAATCAACCCCAATAATCCTTCAAAATCCTAAAAATCCTAATTCAGACCTTAAAAACCAAAAATTTTCAGAACGAAAGGCAAAGTAAAGGTTTTTTCCTATCTTTACAGGAAATTTCTTTGTTACAAAAAAAAATGGCTGCAACCAACGAAAATCTTTCTCCCAATCAGCTTGCCCTTTTGCGTTTACGGCGTAATCGGCCAGCAATGTTTGGCGTATTCATTATTGTTTTGGCATTGATTCCTGCGATTTTGGGTTACGCGCTCGCGCCAGACAGCACGCCCGACGCGAATCTTCAAATGCCACTTGTTGCATTGAAAAACCCAGGATTTAGCATAGATTTGTTGAAAATACGCAAAAATCGTGCTATTCCCACCGTTGGTTTCTTCAAAAAGATGTTATTTGGCGCACCGAATCCTTACGAATATGTGCCCGTGAACGCATGGCAATATTCTAATGATTCGATTTTGGTGGAAAAGTACGCCGACGAAGACCCCGAAACAGGCAAACGCGTGAAAGGTTTGACAGTAGGTTATGCGTTAGTGGATGTCGTGTATGCGTTACAAGCGGGTGCGCCGATTCAGAAAAATCGAGAAGCAAGCACATTTACGAATTTAGAGGGACAATTGCAAACAGCACAAATCATTGATTTAAAGCGAATTATAAATGAAAACCATATTAATAAAAAAATTTTTTGGCTCGGAACGGATAATTTTGGACGCGATAATTTAAGCCGATTATTACTTGGCGTGCGCGTTTCATTGCTGGTTGGGTTGATTGCGGTACTGATTTCGTTGACTATTGGCATCTTATTCGGTGCGCTTGCGGGCTTTTTTGGGGGACGTATAGACGATTTCATCATGTTACTCATCAATACCGTTTGGTCTATTCCGACCATTTTATTAGTATTTGCGATAGTTTTGGCATTTGGACGCGGGATTGGAGTGATTTTTTTAGCGGTTGGACTCACAATGTGGGTAGATGTTGCGCGAATTGTGCGCGGACAAGTCCTCTCGTTGAAAGAAATGTTATTCATCGAAGCGACGCGCAGTATGGGATTTAGCACGGCACGGACGATTTGGGGACATATTTTACCCAATGTTTTAGGACCTGTAATGGTGGTTGCGGCATCGAATTTTGCGACAGCGATTTTAGTCGAATCGGGATTAAGTTATCTTGGGTTCGGAATACAACCGCCTGCGCCAAGTTGGGGGACGATGTTGAATGAAAATTACGGATACGCGATTGGGGGCAAACCGTTTTTAGCGGTGGTGCCTGCGTTGGCGATTTTACTAATGGTTTTGGCGTTCAATTTGGTCGGCAACGGCTTCCGAGACGCATTAGATGTGAAAACAAAAGATTAAAAAAAAGTCATGAAGGACAAAAGCAAAATTGTAACTGCCGTACAAAAACGCATCCTTGCGCTTGAAACCGAATTAAGTAATTTGCAGGAAACGCACAAAGAATTACGTAATAAAATGGTAATCAAAGATTTACAGATTAATCGTTTGTTGAATGTGACTCAAGCGATTAACAATAATGTGCGGATAGATGAACTTTTTAGAATGTATAAAGAGTTCCTCAATTGGGAATTGGGCGTACAACAAATTGCTTTATTTCTGCCGACTTCGAGCGAGGAAGGCGATAAAAAATGGCAATATTTCGGTTCAGACGGGGTTTCGGACGATTCGAAACCCGTGATTTTGAGCGAAGAATTAGCGATTTTCAATGACGTGACCCGTTTGAAGAAGGGTTTAAATCCTTTTTTCGACCCTTTTGACCAAGTGATTCCGGTCAAACACAAGGATGATCCGATTGCCTATTCCTTCATCGGCGGCATGGCGAATGATGCAGATGTGACAGGCAAAATTCAACTTATTACCACTTTAACAAATGTGATAGCCGTCGCATTTGAAAACAAACGCTTATTCAAACGCCAGTTAGAACAAGAACGGTTAAATCACGAAATGAGTTTAGCAGGCGATATGCAACAAAAATTAGTGCCCAAAAAACGACTTCAAATGCCTTATTTTGAAGTATCCAGCATTTATAAACCGCATCTTGGTATCGGCGGAGATTTTTTTGATTGCATCCGATATTACAAAAATCGTTATGTATTTTGCGTAGCGGACGTGTCGGGCAAAGGTTTAGCGGCGGCATTAGTGATGTCGAATTTCCAAGCGAGTTTGCAGATTTTGATTCGCAAAGCGACGACGGTTGAATCATTTATACATGAGTTAAATGAAGCAATTGTTCGGATTACGGAAACGGAAAAATATATTACTTTTTTCATTGCGGAGTACGATTGTGATACGCGCCGTTTGCGTTACATCAATGCGGGACATATTCCACCCGTGTTGGTGCGCAAAGGCAAAGTGGAATTATTGAAAAAAGGTTGTACGATATTGGGCTACATGCGCAAATTGCCTAAACTCGAAATTGGAGAAACGTATTTGGACGAAGAAACGCTTTTAATGATGTTTACGGACGGCATTACAGATATAAAAAATTCAAATGGGACGTATTTTGATGACAGCATTTTATGGGATTTTGCGGTTGCACATGCCGATTTGCCGACCACAGAATTTAATCATGCCTTGATGCGCCAAGTGGAACAATTTAAAGGTTCGGAAGATTATCCCGATGATATAACGGTTTTGAGTTGTAAATTTTTCCCGCATGGGCGGGCGTGAATGCGTAAATGCCGATACAATGGGAGAACGGATGGGGCGGATGGAGACGGATTTTTTCTTGTCATTCCGTAGGAAACTCAGATTCCTACGGAATGACAAGAAAAAATCCGTTCCAATCCGCCCCATCCGTTCTCCCATAGTATCGGATTCATTTTATTTTTTCGCACTCCATTTCAAACATTGTTGCACCAATTGCACAAAAGCGATGCGATATCCATCGGGGTCGTTTCCAATTGCGCCCAGTGCTAATTCAGAAATCTGTTGGAAATTAAAATCTCCTTTAAATTTGGAATGGCGCAACAATTGTCCCCAACCCGCAACTGCCGCCGCAAATCTGAAATCTATTGAAGTTTTTTCAAGCATAATCGGCTGATTATCAATTTTTTGTGAGAATGAAATACTTTTTTCTTCGTCGGGCTTCTTGTAACGCAAATGCACGGATGCCCAAGTTTTTAACGCTGCATTTCGCTTCGGAATCACTTCATATAAGGCAGTCACGCTCATTCCCGCGCCTAATTCGCCTGCATCTTTCGCATCATTTTTAAAATCTTGCTGTCGCAATAAACGATTTTCGTAGCCAATCAACCGATACGAATCCACCAATTGAGGATTGAAATCTAATTGTAATTTCACATCTTTTGCAATGGTGTACAACGTGCCGCCAATGGCTTGACTCAAAACTTTATTAGCTTCCTCTTGATTGTCCACGTAATAATAATTGCCATTTCCTTTA
>JBDKKX010000599.1:0-3450 GCA_039795795.1 Bacteroidota bacterium
CATAGGACACATAGATTTTTTTTAAAGGATTGAAAATCAATCCTTTAAAAAAATCTATGTGTCCTATGTTCCTATGTGTTTCCAAAATCTATGTGTTTCCACCAAAATCGCGGATGAGCCAAAAAAAATTACGGTACGAATTGGAACACGGAGGACACGGAGGACACGGATTTTACGAATTTACACGGATTTTTTTGAATTTAGGCTTAAAATTCAGCCTAAAATCCAAAAAAATCCGCGTAAATTCGTAAAATCAGCGTCGTCCGTGTTCCCATTCGCTCTACAACTTCGTACTAAGGATTAAAATCCTAAAAATCCTAAAAAATCAATCTTATTTAATCCCAAAAAAATCCTATTTAATCCTAATTCCAACGTATCTACTATAAAGCAACGTGCATCATTTCTTTAAAACGCTGTACTCTACGCTCAATCCGTTCTTGCGTCAACCCTTTGATGCCTTCAATACTGAATTTTTCAACACAAAAAGATGCCATCGCAGAGCCATAAACCAACGCTCGCTTCATATTTTCATAAGAAATATCTCCTGTTTTTGCAATATATCCGATAAAACCGCCTGCAAAAGTATCGCCCGCGCCTGTGGGGTCAACCACTAATTCCAATGGCAAAGCAGGAGCATAAAACATTTTATTTTGATAAAAAAGCATTGCGCCATGCTCTCCTTTTTTAATAACCAAATATTTCGGACCCATCGTCAAAATCACTTTTGCGGCTTTGACCAATGAATATTCACCACTTAATTGGCGCGCTTCCTCGTCATTGATGGTCAAAACATCAATTTTTTCAATCACTTTTTTAAGGCTATCCATTGCAATATTCATCCAAAAATTCATCGTATCTAAAACCACTAATTTCGGTTTTTGCTTCATTTGGTTTAAAACTTGCATCTGAATCTCAGGTACCAAATTGCCCAACATAATGTATTCCGCATTGCAATAAGACGCAGGCAAAATCGGGTCAAAATGCGCAAGTACGTTTAAATCAGTTACTAATGTATCTCGATGATTCATATTTGAATGGTAGCGACCCGCCCAAAAAAAAGATTTTTCTCCTTTTTTGATTTGCAAACCTTCCAAATCAACGCCTCTTGATTTCAAATAATCCAGTTCGCTTTGAGGAAAATCGTCGCCGACTACCGCAGACAATTGAATATTTTTTGTAAAGTAAGAAGCGGCAATACTGATGTAAGTGCATGCGCCACCGATGACCATTTCTGCTTTTCCGTGTGGGGTTTCAATCGTGTCGAAAGCGACTGTACCGACTGTTAATAAGCTCATAAAAATATATTTTAAGTTTTTTTTGAAAAAGATTTGCAAAGTTCCGATAAATAATGGAACTTTGCGTCCGATTTAGAAAAAAAAGTTTTTAAAGAAGGT
Organism: Bacteroidota bacterium; assembly: GCA_039795795.1. Classification (GTDB taxonomy): domain Bacteria; phylum Bacteroidota; class Bacteroidia; order Chitinophagales; family Saprospiraceae; genus JAAFJT01. The sequence goes on from JBDKKX010000599.1 coordinate 1,395, forward strand.
CCTGTAGCTCAGTTGGTTAGTAGCACCTGACTCATAATCAGGGGGTCCTTGGTTCAAGCCCAAGCGGGACCACGCTTCCAAAGCAAAAAATGTCGTTGTTCGGTGATCGAACGGCGGCATTTTTTTTTTTTCAAAAAGAGAATGTGTATCTTTGTTTGAATTTGTAAACCTAAAAGACACATTTGTAAAAAAAAATTGTAACACCCTTCAAATTTTTTTAAATTTGCTTCAAAATTAAACTATTATGAAAAAAGTCACTCAGTTTATCAATCCATTTACCGATTTTGGATTTAAAAAATTATTCGGAACGTTGCCTCGCGCTTACGAACAAAGTGTAAAACAATATTGAGATTTAAAAAATGTAACCGATACCTCTAAAACGCAATGCTCTTTCCGCTTTGCTCTCGGACTCTCCTTGCTACAATTGCGTTTTCACGCGTCGTCCGAAAAGCGATTGAGTGATGGTACGCTTTTTTACGAGGTTAAAACTGCGGTGGCGGGTCGAAATTTGCCGATTCCACAAAATGGGCATTTGCCAGATAGCGGTGAAAAACAAGGAGATTTTCTCTTTCGGAAAAAAGGGGGTAATTAATAGGGAATTTTTTTGAAACACATAGATATATATGGCATTTATTTTTCTAAATCCTTGAAAATTAATAATTTAAAAAAATTACATGTCGTAATACCTATGTGTTCGCCAAAATTGTATCACAAATCTTACGCCCGTTTCGCTTTTTCCCAAATGACCGATTGTTTCCCCGCAATCACGCGGAAAAAACCTCGATATACGGAATAATTCATCATCGAAAAATAATAAGGAACAAAAAACGCTTTCACTTTGATTTTTCGCTTTTCAAACAAGAATCCAAAAGCGGCGGCTGTGTAAAACAAAACTTGCAAAATCAATAATATCTTATAAAATAATCCCAATTTCATGGCTAATAAAACGTTCAAAATCAATAAGATAGGCAATGCCAAAGGTGCTAACGTCCACCGCAAAACCCGATGTGAAATGTATTGAAAACTCAACCAGCCATATTTAAATGGATTTAGTAAATCCGCTAATCGCCAAATCGCTTGCAAGCCACCTGCCGAAATCCGAATTTTGCGTTTCAATTCTTCCGCAACAGATGCGGACGTACCTTCGACGGCATAAGCATTCGGTTCATACGCAATCCGATAACCGCGCCTTGCAATGCGCAAGGTCATTACAAAATCTTCAATCAAAGTATCTTTCTCCACAGGCTTGTATAACGCCGTTCGGATAGAAAAAAGTTCGCCCGCCGCGCCTACAACAGAATATAATTCCGCATCCCACTTCTTTAACACCGATTCATACTTCCAATAGATGCCTTCACCCGCACTTGCTTCTGCTTTTTCTCCCGCTTGAACTCGTTTTTCACCCGCCACTACGCCGATAGAAGGGTCTTGGTAATGATGCACGATATTGCGAATCGCCTGTTTATTAATATCCGTATTCGCATCCGTGAAAACTACAATAGGTGTTTCCACGAAATCCATGACGCGTTCGACGGCTGCAATTTTGCCTTTTCGCTCTGGTTTGTGGAATAATTCGATGCGATGACCGCCCGAATTGGGGAATTCTTGAATCAAATCAGGCGTTTTGTCATTTGAGCCGTCGGTGACAAATAAAAATCGAATTTTGTCTTTTGGATAATCCAAAGCCAATGAATTCTGTATTTTTTCTTCAATATAGGCTTCTTCATTGTAAGCCGCGACTAAGAAAGTCACTTCGGGCAATTTAGAATCGTCCGTTATGGGCGCGTAAACCGTCGGCTTACGGAATAATCGCTTGATTTTCAATAAGATGTACAATAAAATCCCGTAGCCGAGATAGCTGTAAAAAACGCTGAACGCAAGCGTCCAAAATAAAATTTGTAGTATAGAATTGTAATTCATGGTAACTGTTGTTTTCTTAATGTATGTGTATGATAAAAATTTTAGTTTGGGCAATTGGGATATTAATGTAGGACGCTGGAATTAGGATTAAATCGGATTTTTTTGGGATTAAATGGGATTGATTTTTAAGATTTTT
>JBDKKX010000600.1:0-3441 GCA_039795795.1 Bacteroidota bacterium
TGTCTTTTCTGCTTCCGCTTTTGTCTTTTCTGCTTCCGCTTTTTGCTTTTCTGCTTCTGCTTTTTGCTTTTCTGCTTCCATTTTTTGCTTTTCCGCTTCCGCTTTTTGCTTTTCTGTTTCCATTTTTTGCTTTTCCGCTTCTGTTTTCCGCATTTCTTCAAAAGCATTTTGCAGTGCTTCGGACTGAGATGCTTCTGCTTCCGCAAGCCCCTTCGCAATCCCTGCGGCAACATCTCTGGTAATAATTATTTCTAAAAATTTTTCAGGAGTCATTCCAGATTCAGCTATAAAAAAAGCGCGCATCATTGCACGATACTCTGCTTCGAACTGCTCGTCAAAAGTTTGTTTTTGACGACGAGATTTTTTTAGAACTACTTTTTCCATGAACAAAGTTTGTAAATTAAGTGGTAATAAAAGAATTTGATTGACAAAGATAAGTAATCTTTCGATTTTATGCTTCGGAATATTCCGATCTACAGCTAACTCAAATAATTTTTCTTTGAGTTCCAAGCGTTTGGGGTATGCGTTTTTAGTTTGTAAAATATACAAATTCGCCAAAACGAATAACGAAAAAATATTATCTATTTTTAATAAATCCGCTTCCTTTTGATTTACAATACAATATGTATTATATTTGTACACCGTATGCGTACCAAAATAATATTGCTCATATTTATCGAATTTTTCTGGAATATCTTTAGCCGTAAAAATGGCTAAAGCGACAATCGGTTGTTTAAATTTTGCATAAATCAAGGCATTGTAAAGATACATTCGCGCCGCAAAATCAATTTCATAACCCGTTTGGACTTCAAGGTGAATCAAAATCCAACGTTCTTCCCCTGTAACTAATTTTACTTTTACTAATTTGTCTGTAATTTTTCGATTGATTTCCAATTCTTTATGCAGTAATTCCAACTCCTGCTCTAAAAATTCGGGCGGAATATTCCAATCTACTCTTGTGTAGAGATTGGGCAAAAAGAAGTTAATGAAATCTGGAAAAAACTCTGAAATAATTTTTTTCCAAATACCATCATAATCAATCACAAGTCCTTTGTCACGACTTTTTTTCTTTTGTTTTGTTTTTTCAGAAGCGGTTCCTTTTGTATGTTTAGATTTCGCCATAGATTTGTTTTTGATGAACAATGGCACAAAATTAACCGCTTTGAGGTATATTCCAAATTATTTGTTCATAAATTTGAGATATTTTTAAAACAAATAATTTCATTAAAATATATTAAATTGCGCCAATGATGAATCATTGACGCAATTTAAAGATTCGTATTAATTCCGTAAAGGCTTGTTATTCAACAAAGTATATTGAATTCTATCCAATGTTTTCTGCTCGCCGCAAAGCGACAAAAATGCTTCTCGCTCAATATCCAACAAATATTGTTCACTCACTTTCTGCGCCCCCGTCAAATCGCCACCGCATAAAACATAAGCAATTTTTTTAGCAATTTTAATATCATGCTCCGACGCATACCCCCCTAATTTCAAACTATGCGCAGCCACATACAACGCACTCAACCCCGTTCGACCTAAAACCATGACATCTTTACGGCGTTGCGGCATCACATAATGGTCTGCTAATTCCAATACTTTTTTCTTCGCTTCCGCAATATTTCGGTCTTTATTGACCACTACGAAATCTTTTTTGTGTTGCAAATAGCCCAACCCAAACGCTTCCTGCGCAGAAGTACCCACCGCCGCTTGCGCAATGGTTTTAAATTTTTCAATTAAAGTTGGAATTTGGACATCGCCTTCAAAATAGGAATCACTCGCCCGCAAAGCAAATTCTTTCGTTCCGCCCCCGCCAGGAATCAAACCCACACCGACTTCAACCATTCCAATATAAGATTCTGCGGCACAAATGGCTGAATCACAATGCATTATCGTTTCGCAACCCCCACCAAAAGTATAACCTTGCGTCGCCGCAACCACTGGAATCGACGAATAACGACACCGCATCACCGTTTGTTGAAACGTATTAATCGCAAAATTCAAATCATCCCATTCTTGTTCATACGCCATCTGCGTCACCATCATTAAATTCGCACCAACCGTAAAATTGGTTGCATTATTGCCAATGACCAAACCTTTCCAACCTTGCTCTTCCGCGATTTGAATAGACTCATTCAACCCGCGCAATACGCCTTCGCCAATCGCATTTGCCTTGCTGCGAAATTCAAAACACAAAACACCGTCTCCAATATCGTGCAAAACCGATTCTGAATTCTCAAAAACGGGTTTTTTATACCGATAATTGTCCAAAATAATGAATTGTTCCGTGCCTGCGATGGGCTGATACGATTTCGTTTGCGGGTCATAAAACTTTTTAACGCCATTTTCAGCAATATAAAATGTTTTAAATCCAGCTGCAATCATCTCTTTTACCCATGTTGCAACGATTTCTCCTTGCGCTTCCGCCGCTTTAGCCCCATTTTCGATGCCGATGATGTCCCAATATTGAAACGGTCCCACTTCCCATGCAAAACCCGTCCGCAAAGCATCATCAATACTATATAAATGGTTTGAAATTTCAGGGATCCGATTGGAAACATACGCAAATAAACCCGACAAAGAACGCCGAATCAATTCCCCCCCTTTATCCTCCGCTTTAAACAATGCTCTTACGCGCTGCGGCAACTCTTCAATTTGTTTCGCAAGGTTCAAAGAAGGCAAATTCACTCGAACCGAAGGTGCGTATTCCAACGTGTCAAGGTTCAAACTTAAAACAATTGGTTTTCCTTTGGCATCTTTTTGCCCCGTTTTTTTATAAAAACCTTGTCCCGATTTGTTGCCCAGAAACTTATTATCTAACAAAAATTGCAAATATTTCGGAATTTCCAACGCGCTTGCTTGTTCATCCTTCGGGCAATTGATGCGAATGCCTTTGATGACATTCGCCGCCGTATCGTGACCCACCAAATCGCCCAAACGGAAAGTACCTGTCTTCGGGCGACCGATTGCAGGACCCGTTAACATATCCACCGCGTCAATCGGTAAGCCAATTTGAGTGGTCAATTGATAAATTTTTGCCATAGCGTACACACCCACCCGATTCGCAATGAACGCAGGCGTATCTTTGCACAACACCGTTTGTTTACCGAGATACCTATCTCCGTAATCCATCAAAAAGTCAATAATTTTAGGGTCGGTTTCGGGCGTTGGAATAATTTCCAACAAGCGCATATAGCGCGGTGGATTAAAGAAGTGCGTTCCACAGAAATGCCGTTTAAAATCATCGCTTCTGCCTTCATTCATCATGTGAATCGGGATGCCAGAAGTATTCGACGTGATTAAAGTGCCGGGCTTTCTGTATTTTTCAACTTTCTCGAAAACTTGCTTTTTAATGTCAAGCCGTTCGACAACAACTTCAATAATCCAATCCGCATCAGCAATTTTAGACATATCATCGTCAAAATTGCCGATTTGGATACG
>JBDKKX010000601.1:0-3427 GCA_039795795.1 Bacteroidota bacterium
TCAACGGATTCCACGAATCGGAACAGATTTTTTCTTGTCCTACCGTAGGAAACTTAGATTCCTACGGAAGGACAAGAAAAAATCCGTACCGATTCGTGAAATCCGTTGAATCCGTACATCCATTCGCATCACAATTTACCTACAATGCATGTCGTCTAAACTGCGATGATAGATTATCAATTAAAATCAATCATTACAAGGTACAATTTAACGCCAAAAACGCTACAATTGCAAAAAAAGTTTATTTTTTTTCAAAAATAAAAACACCCTTTGGGAATGATGAATGGTGAATGATAAATGATGAATATTGCAATTAATTGATAATTAATTGATTATAATATTCATCATTTATCATTCATCATTCATCATTCCCAAAGGGCATTTTGTTGAAAATGAGTCTTTAAAACTTTCAACATCAATCATTTATTCTCCGTTGACTGCAATCATTTTCCAACCCCATTCCGCTTTTGCCTTATTATAAGACAACAACGCAATGCCTTGACAACGTTGCCCGTCGTACAAACGCGAACCTTTGACCAAATCCGCCGCAACATAAATGTTAGATGGCTTCATAAATCCAAAATCCCGTCCGTAAGGAATTTGAATCGTTTCAATGACGCGGCGGCAAATATCGGCAGGAATTTTATCCTTTTCATAGCGCGCACCCACCACTTTAAACGAGGTCAAACCATCTTCGCCTTTGACTTCTCGGAGTTTCAACGCCAAAATGTCCCCGACTTGCACTTTTGCAACAATGCCTTTCAAATTGTGTTTGCCACCCACTTTTTTGTCCACGGCAAAGAAAAACACAGCCCGTTGCTTATCAACGTGCGTCACAACCGCGATGCTATCTGGCAAATCTGCCCATAACAACGCATCTGCACGCCCTGCATTTTTCGTATATAACAATTTATTACTCATCTGTATGCGCAAATCCCGATACCAAGGCAGATTACGCCATTCCGTAATCTGACGAGACAATTTCGTGGCTTTTTTCTTGCGCGCACTGACAATATTTTCAATTTCTGTTTTTGCTTCGGAATTCATACCGATTCTAAGCAAATGCCCTGCAAAACTCTCCCGAACTTGTGCCGCCAACTCGCCCTGTGCAGGCAATAAAAAGGCTTTACAAAAACAAGACAACGCTTGCTGATTCTCGCCCACAATCGCAAAACTCTCTGCCAAAGATGCCCATGCCCAAAATTCCGTATTACGGTACTTGATGATATGAACCAATTCCATTTGAGCGCGGCGCGCCTTGCCCAAATGACTCATCAACAAGGCTCTTGCATAAGGTAACCACACATTTCTGGGCAATTTTTCAAGGATTTCCTCTAATTGCGGCAGAAACTCATTGGCAAACTTACGGGCTTTTTCCGCCGTAGCCGCCTCAGGGCTTTTCATACCATACAACAAAACCCGCGAATACGTCAAATAAGCGCGTTCACACAAACTTGGAATGGTACTATTATTTGCCGTTTTGAAAGGCTCAAAATCCTCCTCCCGGAAATTAGCAAAACTCCAATCGTGTAAAAAATCCAACAAATCAACCCCTTCTACATCTTTGAAGTACAAAGCAATGCGCAACATTTGCGCGTGGAGGTTAGACGGACCTAAAATTTCAAACTTTTTGTAAATCTGAAAACATTTGTTGATGAGTGGCACATCGGGTTTTGCTTGCGGGGCTAACTCCGCCAACAACCGATACAAACACCAACCGACATTGACATAAGCGACTTTAAAATCCTTCAAAGTGGTCATCACTTCTTCGTAAATCGCCAATGCCTCCATGTTTTTCCCCGCTTTACTCAGCTTATTCGCTTCCTGCATCCGAGGAAACTCAGGGTGAATACGGCGTTGATAGACTTTAAACTGTTCATGCAGGGGGTCTTCTTCTGGCAATTCCAACGCGTAATAATTGCCATATTCCGTAATCGCTTTGTTAGAGTCGCCTCCTTCATAAGCCGTTTTCATCAAATCGTAGTAAACCAGCGCGCAAGCGCGTTTGATTTCCACGTCTTCAGGCGATTTTTTGAGGGCTTTTTTTACGTCCTCCAAAGCTTTCTCGGTGTTACCTGCCTCAATCTGCTTTTGTACCTCTTCAAAAAGGTTCATAGTTGTAAAGAATAAGTTGTACTAAAAAAAATGTTGGTTTTAATTATAACTGCCTAAAGTATTGAAAATCAATCGTTTTGGTTGCTCAAAAACTTCACAGACAGCAATTAAACGTTTTTTGGAATTAAACCTCTGAATGAGTTTCGCAAATATAAAGGTTTATTTTGGAATGCAATGCTCTTTTTTGATTTTTTTTGAAAATATTCTTTTTTGTCATAAAAAAAAAGTTTAAAGCGTTTGCCGTTTGGATAGCTGGTAGGCAGTATATTTTAGCAGATAGATTTGAAAAGGCTGCATTTATTTGGAAAATTGAAAATAATTTCGTTCATTTGCCTAGTGTTGTCCCAAATAAGTTTTGTGGATTCGTAGAGTCTTGCCCAACCCAATGTCGAATGGGGCTTTCTGTGGCAAAATGTGGTATGGGGTTGGGCAAGACGCGATAAATCGCGTCTCTACGAATCCACAAAACTTATCGTTTATTTAAAAAGTTATTTTTTTGAATTAAAATTCAAGCAATGGTCGCTAGTCCAAAATCTTTTTCGGCTCCTCTTTTTTCTAAATTGCCTCGTCAATACACGCTTAAGGCGTATTTGCAACGAGAAGAACGTGCCTCAGATAAATCTGAATTTTATAACGGTAATCTTATTAAAATGCCTAATGCTAAATTTTATCACAATTTAATTACGAATAATACAACTCATGCCATACAAAATGCTTTGGATGTCGCTCAATTGGAACAATATTTTGTATTAGGCGATTCGCAAAAAGTTTACATTGAAGCGGAAAATACGGTGGTTTATCCTGACGCGCTCGTGATTTGTGAACAACCTGAATTTTATCAAGGTTTGGAGTATTTATTGGTGAATCCGTTAGTGATTATCGAAGTGTTGTCGAAAAGTACTGTTGCGTATGATAGAAAAGATAAATATAGTTTGTATAAAATGTTGCCGAGCCTTCAAGAATATGTTTTGATAGATTCGCGTAAATCGTATATGGAAACGCGCTATCAAATTCAGCCTGATGTTTGGAAATCTACCTATTACAAAAATTTAACGGATATGATTCATTTACAATCGCTTCAAATTTCGATTTCAATGGCGGCGATTTACAAAAAAGTTTTGTTTCCTAAATAATTCTCAGTACGTGACAAAAATACTTTTCATCACAGATGGAACAGATTTCGCGAGATTTTCACAGATTTTTTTTGATTTTAAGTTGACGTAGTTAAAAATAGTTACAAATAATTGTGAATCAATGAGTTAAAGGGTACTTTTTGGGAAAAAGCGATTAAATCAATCGCTTAATTTCATCA
>JBDKKX010000602.1:0-3420 GCA_039795795.1 Bacteroidota bacterium
ATTTATATTATCCTGTTCGCCGCGCTTATTCTTTAGTTTTATAAAATCTTTTTAGCTGTAATCCATGCTTTTAGGCAAACTATTGTCATCGTTTTAAAATCATTGATAATCAATCTATTGTGAAAAAATAGTATATGCAATCTATACAAAATATTTATTTGTCGGCTATCATCCATGCTTTGCACAAACATCCTGTTTTAAAAGCATCGGCAAATCCATTATTACATTTGTGGGATAAGACTTTATCATTTGACGAAGCCGAAGCCATTGCAAAAGGCGATTTAGAGAAACATGTTCACGATAATGTGCAATCTATTTTTGTGGGTTTGGGCAAGGCGCAAAATCCTAAACAATATTATAATTTGCAATCTTTGAATATATCAAAAGATAATTTTTTTCCAAAAACGAACGCACATAAAAATCAAGGTGCAATCGTACTGGAATTGACTTCGGATATTCAAAAATTGGTTCGCGTGGGTTTTGAAACGGGCGTTTTGGCGGAAAATTTATTGCATTTGCTTGAAAAACATACAGTTAATGTTCCTTGTGGGTTTGGTGCGTCTGTATCTTTTTACGATTTTGTCAAATTGAAATCGGCTGTAGCGATTTGTTTCGCTGCCAATGTTGCGAAAAAATATACAACATTTAGTTTAATTAGTGGCGGTATTTCGGGAGTTCAATCGTATTTGTACGATATTGTGAGTAAAAAAGCGTCTTTGAACCTCAAAGCGCGGTCTCTTTACCTGCAATTATTGCCCGAATTGGTTTTGAATCGCATTTTGAAAGATTTGGGATTGTATGAAGCAAATGTATTATATGCGTCGGGCGGGAATTTTTATATTCTCGCGCCCAAAGTGGACGATGAGCAGGTGCAAAATTGGAGAAATGCGATTTCCCAAGCATTGTTTGAGGCACATGGAACGGCTCTTTATTTAGAATTAGATGCGACGGACGCGCTACCAGATGAATTCAAATACAAAACAAATTTTATTTTTAAAGCATTGAATGACAAACTTTCTGCGCAAAAACGCCATAAATTTAGTTATTTAATTGCGCATCAACCCGATTTTTTTGAACCTGTCGAAGTCGGTGGAGAACAAGTTCGAGATGCTTTGACCAATGAAGTTTTGGCAAAAGGCGATTTGATACTGGATTTGGAGTTGCGCAATCCTGTGGTTTATGAAGATGCAAAATCGCAAGAAGTGATTGGTGCATTAACTAATTTTTTAATGGATAGCGGCGAAGCCCTGGAAGATAATCATTGGTTAACGATTCGACAAGCAGAAGCGAATGCGATTGAACCTTTTAAAACAATTGGTTTTACATTTAAAATCGTTTCCAACCCTGAAGCGAGCGAAAATCCGTTTTGCAAGGTTTATTATTTAGAAGATTTGAATTATTTGAGCAAAATACACCGTTTTGCCTCTTTGAGTTATGGTTTTCGATTTTACGGCGGGGACGATTACCCCAAAATTAAAATTAAAACTGGAAATCATAGTCGAGCAGTTGCTAAAACCTTTTCGGAATTGGGCGGAATGGCTGAAAATGATAAGAAAAGGTTATATGTACAAGAATTTTCAGAACCGCGATTCAAAAGATTGGGCATTTTACGCATGGATGTGGACGGTTTGGGCAATATTTTTATCAACGGCTTCGCTTCTCTCGCACCTTATATGGTGTTGAGTCGGAGTTTAGATTATTTTTTTAAAGGATATTTAAATGAATTGTGGCGCAATGATTTCAAAAATGATGTACAAATTGTTTACTCTGGCGGAGACGATTTGTTTGTCGTCGGGAAATGGGATAAAGTCATTGAATTTGCGGAGAAAATACGCACAGAATTTAAAGCTTGGGTTTGTCAAAACGATTGTTTGAGTATTTCGGGGGGCATTGCTTTCGTCACCCCTAAATTTCCAATCATCAAAGCCGCTAAATATTCGGGCGATGCAGAAGATGAAGCTAAAAAACACGAGTTTAATGGAAAATTAAAAAATGCCATTTCCATGTTAGGCGTGACCATGAATTGGGATAATGAATATAAAGCAGTAGGCTTGTTGAAAAACAAGATTTTGTCTTTGGCAGCAGATAAAAAACAAGGTTTGGCAACTTCTTTTATTTATAAAATTTCTGGTTTTTACGAAAAAACAGAACCTAAAAAATTTATCAACAAAGCCGATTATGATGTGAAAAAAAAAGAAATTGCTCCTACTTGGCGTTGGCAAATGGCTTATGATATGAAACGCATGAGTGAAAGATATAAAGCGAATCGAGACGATAAAAATGAAAAAGTACAATTTTTAGAAGAAATGATGAATTGGGCAATCCTGCCCAACGAAATTCCAATCCTGTGTAAATCATTGAATGTCCATAAAGATACTTTTTTTAAATTGCTTAATTTAGCTTGCATTTGGGCGAGTTACGAATTGCGCAATCAGGAAAAATAATTTCAACTAACAAATTTTTTTAAAATGGCAATATTTAAGATAGAAAATTTTAAAAATGAGTGGATTACCACTAAAATCACTGAAGAGGGTATTAATTACTTATCTGAGTTAGGGCTTTTTTTGTGCGATAAAAAAGGCGAATTTACAGGTTTTAATGGCGTTACATCTGCACAATTGCGCAATTTGTTTAGCGAAGTCAAACGAATTGAGTTAAAAATGGAGGAAAATGAAGATTGGGACACGGATGTTTTGATGTTGCGACCCAAAATTGCTTATAACACAGCGCGCACGATACAACGCACACGTGGTTCTCGCATGAAAGAATTACGAGAAGTCTTGGAATTGGCGTTGAAATCGGTTAAAGCAAAAGATGATTTTAGGCGTTTTTCTAAATTTTTTGAAGGCATTATTGCATATCATAAAGTGTATGGTGGTAAAGAATAATTCATTTTAAATTAAAAAAAATAATAATATTTTTTGAAATGGCGCATCAGTTAAATAGTCGAATCGTTATCAAAGGCAAAATTATTGCTGAAACGGGTTTAATGGTTGGAGGCAGCAGTTCCGCGCTCGAAATCGGCGGCACGGATAAACAAATCATTCGCAATCCTGCGGATAAATTGCCGTACATTCCGGGCAGTTCTCTCAAAGGCAAAATGCGTTCTTTGTTGGAAATCAGTCGCGGCACGGTGGCGAATGAAGTCCGTGATAAGGGCGGTCCGACGCAAGACCCGCAACACGAAGCAGCACAATTATTCGGACATATTAACCGAAATCAAGATAAGATTCAACAACCTTCCCGTATTCTTGTCCGCGATGGCATGTTAAAAAATCCGAATTTGTTCAAAGATACCGAATTACTTTACACGGAAGTCAAGGCTGAAAATAGCATCAATCGCATTACCGCAGAGGCGAATCCGCGTTTTTTTGAACGTGTTCCGAAAGGAGCCGAATTTGATTTGAGTATGACGCTCAT
>JBDKKX010000603.1:0-3414 GCA_039795795.1 Bacteroidota bacterium
CATTAGGAGAGTTTTTAAAAGCCGAAGGAGATAAGTTTTTGACAAAAATCCAATACTTTGCATCCCCTAAATGTAGCAAAAAAGGGTTTTCATCCCCATGACTAAATTTACCTAATTCCGCCAGAGGTTCTAATACTTTGATTTTCAAATCTTTACGAAGTAAATGTTGCATAACAAATCTAATTATTTAAAATAAAGCATTATGGAGCAAAGATTTATTTTTTATTTTTTTAACAGGTTTAATATCTGTCAAATCGCAATCAAAACGAATATTAATGACGCTTTTTGGAATATTTTGAATCTCAATTGTTGGAATATTGACGCTTTGGTAAAATTGAAGTGTATCTATTGCAAGTTGATAATCAAAAAAAATATCAAATGTTTTTTCAAAATCTTTTCCGAGCGTCTCAACGACCATTTCATTCAACCGAAAAAGTAAATTTTTATCTTTTAATCGTTGTTCAATCTGCGTTATCAAATCCACAATGCTTTTACCAATACCTGTTTCAACAGCAAAAACCGATGCAATCAGCAAATTAGAAGTGCGATTAGGATTTAACTGTTCTATCGAAAAAGCATGTATCCTTTTACTTTTAGCAGTACTTTTTACTTCCAATTTATCAGTTCCGTCATTAAAATCAAACTTATCGGATGGCGAATAATGCCACGACTTTACCAAATAATCAGGATTTTTAGACTGCTCGATGATTAAAAGTTCTGCCCAAAGTCCTTGAATCGTTTTAACAGGTGGTTTTGAAAATTTACTAAACAAATTAATCAATTTTTCAACCGCTTGTTTCACTTCAACAAATTTGGGTAATTCAGAGATTTGTTTCACCAAAACAAATATAATTTCTAAAAAATAGGCTTGCAAATCTGATGAATCTGTTTTTAAAGCGATAATCGTGTAAATACCTTGTTCATATTGTTGCGTGTTCGAGAACAATTGACATTCCCGATTAAACTGAACAGTTATAAATTCAAGTTGACTGTCTAATGATTTGGCATTTAAGTTATCATCGCTTTTTATAAAAAACATAGGGTAATTATTTGGCGAAACACCCAATTTATGATATTTTATATTTGGCAACGCAACAATATTAAAACCATCTTCTGAATCTACACTTTGACTTTGCAGCGATTGAAATATTTTGAATATAGATTGCATATTATTTTTCGATTCCTACGAATGAATGAGCAAAATTTTCAGGGTAATAAATACCCAAAGTATATATTATTTTATTATTCCAATAAGAATCATCCTCTAATTTAATCTTATGAATTTGAATGCAAATGGAATCTTCAAATTTAATTTCTTTGTCTCCTGGATAAGCAGTTGTATATCCAGAAAAAATATTATTAATTTTAGCTTTGCCATTTTGATACACAAGTTTCCTTTTTCGACCCCCTATCACTTTATAACTCATCTCAAAAATATAAGCATGATTTACATCTTTTTTATCTGCCAAGTATCTCATGTATTGAATCGTGGACGATTTGCGCAAAGCATCAGGCATATTCGCAATTTTAAAATCTTTCAAAAACTCAATTGCATCCTTAATATCCATTTTTTCATATCGGTGATTTCTATCATCTGTTTTGTAATTATGGTAACTTTTAAAAGAATGTTTTGCCAAAAATGATTTTACAAAAATAGTATTTTCTTCAATATAATGTAAAGCGTTCAATTGTCGCCACCCATTCAATTTATGTTTTACCAAATTTACCGAAAGAATATTATTTCGAGTTGGATTCATAGAGCTATCTAAAATTAGCAATTGCTCCAATTCTCTTAAAGTTTTCTTTTTCAATTGATTACGCATAATTTCCTCATGCTCTATGTAATCACAATACTCTAAAATGGAATCTTGTGGTAAGAAAACCCTGCAACTATCCAAATAATTTTGTTTATATCCAAAAAATCGGCAACGTTGTTGAATCGTATCCGCATTTGATTTGCCAACACTATAACGCGGCATATAAGAAACCGCAAGCCCTTCAACCGTATAACCTCTATTCAACATATCTGCGCCTATCAAAATATGAGAACTCGCATTACTCCAATCAATTTCTTTCGACCCTTGAACAACCAATTCCACATTTGTATCTAAAATAACTTGAACAACTTCCTCCATAACTCGCTCAAAACGAGGCGGATTTTCGATTCTAATAAGGGCTTCCCTGTAATTTTCTTCAAATTCAGATATAAGTTCTAATTTGCTTGGGTCGCCATCGGGCAATTTCAAGCGTTCTGCCCATCGGTCAATCAATTTTTTAACCCAATTATGAAAAGTTTTACTTGCGTCTAACTCTCTATCTGCATGTACCATCATGGATAGACAACGTTCTTTATTCAAAATATTGATTGTAACTGCCGTCCCTATTAAAAATAATTGCATTGCCGCAATCAAACTCTGCGGGCATTCTGTCAATTGATTGTATTTATGATGATAAACTTCTGCATTGGGAATCGTAAAAATCAAATCTCGGTTCTCTTGAAAAAAAGTTTTACCACCTGTATATGATTTTCCTGGCGTTAAAACAACATGAAATTTTGGCGAAAGCAAATCCATCAAATTAATCAATAACGGTCCTTGCGGTGTAGCCGTATATTGTATGTACGAATGATTTGGAAGTGCTCCACGTAGATTTAAAATACTGGCATAAGTTGTAGAAAGATCATCCTCTTCCCAATCTTCTGATTTGCTATTTATTCTTAAAAAAACAGGTTAAATAATTGACTTTCAATTATTTAACCTGTTTTTTAAGAATAAATTAATATCCAATTAAAACAATTCCGTGTAATGGCAACTTCAATCTTCCATTGATATAAAGCGTTTCCAAAAAGGTGAAGATTTTAGAAAAATCATCATTCCCACGATAATCATTTCTAACCGCTAAAATAAGGTATTCCACAGTAGGCATCATACACGCTTGAAAAATATCTTTCAAAAATTGATTATTTACATACGCCCTACCCGCTTCCACTTCCAAAACGATTTTGCCATCTGCGCTAAAAGCATCTGCATCAAAAAATTTATCAATTTTGTTGTTTAAACTGAAAAGGACAGGTACTTGGATTTTTTCATCCCGCCCTTTGCCTGTTTCTACTTTAAAACCGATCTGTTCTAAATCATATCGGATAATTTTTAAAACTTCATCGCTTGAAAGGGTGTTTTCGGGCGATTTTATACCGTTATAATTTTTTTCAAAACAGCCGACGACCTCTTGAACTGCATTGATGACTCCGAAAGAGCGTGGAAATAATTGATATTTTAACATTTGTGAAAACACAACGAAATTATAATTAATTAACTGACATTACGCAGTTGTTAAAAAAAAAGGAAAAAATTAGGGTATTGATCCCTAATTTTGCGTCCTTATTTACTTTAAATCAATAAAAAAGAATGAAGT
>JBDKKX010000604.1:0-3399 GCA_039795795.1 Bacteroidota bacterium
AAAAATGGGCAACCCCTGCAAAATACCGATAGTTTTTTGCAAATTTTTAGATAATTTTTTATTAATATGTAAATCATTGATTTTGAATCAAAATAGGGTTATGACCACCCCTCAATAATATATTTAAAATAAAAATTATTTAAAACCGACTCTTTCTTTACAATCGGCTCAAAGTTTCTGTTACCTTTGCCCATGAAAACTCTTTTTTTCTCTCCGCGAGCGTTGCGGCGAAATCGTCGTAACGCTCCTTTTCGTAAAAATCGGCTATCGCATCTGCCACCGCCTGCGGATTAGGCTCAACAACATAACCTGCTTTTCCATTCGGGACAATCTCAGGCAAACCGCCCACATTAGAAACGACCATCGGCTTTTCAAAATGATATGCCACCAATGAAATCCCACTTTGCGTTGCCGTTTTATACGGTTGCACAATCAAATCTGCTGCACCAAAATAATATTTAACGCGTTCAGTTGCAATATAATCGGTATGCAGAACCACCTTTTCAGCAATCTTTTTTTCCGCAATAATCGCTTGATACCGCGTTGCATCTTCATAGAATTCTCCAGCAACAATCAATTTCACACCCGTTTTGCGGACGTTTTCCATCGCCATTGCTTCCAATAAAATGTCTAAACCTTTATATGCTCGAATGAAACCAAAAAATAAAATATATCTATTTTTATCCGACAATTGCAAAGTGGATAATGCCAAAGTTCGACTTACTTTTTCGCCATACGTATCATAAATCGGATGTTCTATATATCGAATCCGTTGAGAATCTGTGAATTGTCTTAAATCTTTTTCCACTTCCCGCGACATGACCATATACGCATGACAGGAATCAATAAAATATTTTGCAAACATTTTGTCTCCAAAACGCTTTTCATGTGGAATCACATTATCGGTTAAACCCACGATTTTGGTATGTCGATTGCGTCGAACGAAACGATGAATCGTCCCAAAACAAGGTCCCATAAACGGTAGCCAAAACCGACAAACGATTATATCGGGCTTCAAAGCAGCGATTTCACGCCCAATTTTAATCCAATTGAATGGATTGACGGAATTAATCGCCACTTTTATATCCAAATCCTTCGGCGGCGGGTCATCGCTGTATTGCGTTTTGCCGGGAAACAAAAAGTTGGGATATTGCAAACGGAACGTATAAATCGTCGCTTTATCGCCTTGATATTGGAATTCACGCGCTAAACGTTCGTCAAAAGTGCTAAGTCCGCCGCGCAACGGATAAGCGGGTCCGATGATAACAATATGAGACATATTTGAATTAAAAGATTTTATGGAAAACAAAAGTCTTTTGTACCGAAAAAAGAAGCGAAACTAACGGAATTTTCTAATTTTACCGCAAAAATCGACAGATGTTGCTACACAAAATAAAATGTTGCTTATTAGCCATTTTTCTTTATTCCATTTGCTCGGAATTAGGCGCGCAAAACCGTTTCAAAGGCGGCGCAATCTTCGGTTTCAATGCCTCCCAAATGGATGGCGACCAAGCCGCAGGGTATCACAAAGTGGGTTTGAATACAGGTTTACGAGCGATTCTTCTGTTGAAACCCAAGATGGATGTAACGCTTGATTTGTTGTACAGCCAGCGCGGTAGCCGCACGACGGAATATGAAGCATTGGAATTTCGCTCTGTGACGCTACATTATTTGGAAATACCTGTATTATTCCATTATAAAGATTGGTTAGCGCAAGATAAAAGCGGCGAACCTTATTATCGGGCTTCTCTGGAAGCAGGCGTTTCCTACGGACGATTATTCAATATAGATGCCAATGATGCGTTTAAATTATTGTTTTATCACCCGTTGGAAAAAGATAAATTGAATAAAAATGATATAAGTTTAACCGCAGGGATTACATTTATGTTTTCGGCACATTGGGGACTTGCGGCGCGCATGACCCAATCGTTGAACCGCCTTTATGACCCCAATTTGTATTTAAATGACGTTGTCCTAAGCAGTTACAACGCGTTGAGAAGCTATTTTGTAAGTTTTCAAACAATTTATATCTTTTGATTTCGGATTCCGAAATCGCCAAATCATTAAAATCATGACAGACGTTCTCCACCCGACTACTCTAAAATTAAACACCATCGAAGAAGGCATTGCCGCGATTCGAGCAGGGAAAGTAATTATCGTCGTTGACGACGAAGACCGCGAAAATGAAGGCGATTTTATCTGTGCTGCCGAGTGCATCACGCCTGAAATCATTAATTTCATGGCGACTTTTGGGCGCGGCTTGATTTGTACGCCGATTGAGGAGTCGCGCGTACAAGCCTTAGACCTTAATATGATGGTTTCGAGTAATACCGCGATGCACGAAACCGCTTTTACGGTCTCGGTTGACCTTATCGGACACGGTTGTACGACAGGGATTTCTGCTTATGACCGAGCGACAGGTATCAAACATATGATTAATCCGCAAGCGAAACCTGCTGATTTTGCGCGCCCAGGACATCTTTTCCCGCTTCGGGCGAAAGCGGGTGGCGTTTTGCGGCGCACGGGACATACCGAAGCAGCAATTGATTTAGCAAGAATGGCAGGTTTTTATCCCGCAGGCGTATTGGTCGAGATTTTGAATCCCGATGGAACGATGGCGCGTTTACCACAACTCATTGAATTAGCCGAGCGTATGAATTTAAAAATTATCTCTATTGATGATTTAGTGGCATATCGGATGGCAAATGAGCGTTTGGTTAAACAAGAAATGCACGTTACGTTGCCGTCCAAATATGGGGATTTAGAAGTGTTCGCTTATCGACAATTGACTTCGGGCGATTTGCATTTGGCTATCAAAAAAGGGACTTGGACTCCAGATGAATCCGTGCCAGTACGCGTGCATTCCAACACAGAAGATATTGATATTTTAAGCATTTTGTTTGATAATGCCGATAAAACGTGTCGAAAAGCGTTTGATTTGTTGCAAAAATTTGATAAAGGACTGTTTTTATGGATGCATCAGTCCGAAAAAGAGTTGACTTTGTTGGATCGATTGAAGGCGTATCAACAACGCGCTGCGCAAATTACACCGCAAACGGATGCCATGGGACAAAAAGATTATGGGATTGGCGCGCAGATTTTGCGGGATTTGGGCATCAAAAAAATCAAATTAATTACGAATCATCCTAAAAGACGGGTTGGTTTGATTGGTTATGGGTTGGAAATTACGGATAATATCGCACTTTGAATTGCCCAATTTTGGGTGCTTTTTTGAATTAGGCTGGTGGCTGGCTTAAACGAAAAATCACAAAATATTATTTGGGTTGTGATACGATTGGAACACAGAGGACACGGATTTGACAGATTTACACGGATTTTTTGTAATTTATGCTGGGATTTTAAACCTAAATTACAAAAAATCCGTGTAAATCTGTCAAA
>JBDKKX010000605.1:0-3394 GCA_039795795.1 Bacteroidota bacterium
ATTTTTGAAATAGATTTAACAAACGCTTGGTTTTGGGTATTTCTATTTTTTGCAGATGATTTTACCTATTACTGGCATCATCGGGCGGGACATGAAATTCGATGGTTTTGGGCATCGCATTCTATCCATCATTCTTCCGAAAAATATAATTTATCAACGGCTTTGCGCCAAACTTGGACAGGCAATTTAGGGGGTGGTTTTTTATTTTGGACATGGTTATTATTATTGGGTTATCCGCCAGAAGCGGTTTTCACGATGCAGCAAATCAGTTTGTTGTATCAATTCTGGATTCATACGGAAGCCATTGACCGTTTTCCGCGCCCGATAGAATGGTTTTTCAATACCCCGTCGCATCATCGAGTGCATCATGGTTCGGATTTCAAGTACTTGGATAAAAATCATGGGGGAACGCTCATTATTTGGGATAGATGCTTTGGAACCTTTCAAATCGAAGAAGAACATCCAACTTATGGTTTGACGACACCGATTAATACTTATAATCCGATTCGGATTGCTTTTTTTGAATGGGTTCAAATTGTTAAAGATTTGAGGAAACCGATTTCTTGGAAAGCGCGGTGGATGTATCTGTTTGCGCCGCCAGGTTGGAGTCACGATGGTGCTACCCAAACGCTTAAACAAGCAAAACAACAGTTAAAACAATAGATTTTTTGGAACACATAGGAACATAGGGTACATAGATTTTTGGAACACATAGGAACATAGAACACATAGATTTTTGGATCACATAGGAACATAGAGTACATAGCGTTTTAAACGCTTGATAATCAATTGTTTAAGAAAAATCTATGTATCCTATGTTCCTATGTGTTCCAAAAATCTATGTATCCTATGTTCCTATGTGTTCCAAAAATCTATGTGTTCTATGTTCCTATGTGTTCCAAAAACGAAGCATTTGATAGATTTCGGGTAAAAAAAATTAAAAAAAAATATGAAAATATTAGCATTTGGCATCGCCCGCGAAATTATGGGTGGCGCGACGATAGAAATTAACCTTGCAGAAAATGCAACCGTGACCGATTTAAAACAGTTATTGGCGAATCAATATCCGCGTTTGAATCAACTCCATTCGCTTTTGATTGCCGTAAATATGGAGTATGCACAGCCTCATCAAATCCTTCAAGCAAGCGATGAAATTGCATTGATTCCCCCCGTAAGTGGCGGATAATCCATGAATTAGGCATGAAGGAAAAATGGGAATGAAGAACAATATCAAGTCCTTTCATGCCCATTTTTCCTTCATCTAATTCATTCAATTAAACCACTTCTTGTTGACGTTGTTGCTCGAACAAATCTGCGTAATAACCCTTATTTTGCAATAAAGTTTCATGCGTTCCCATTTCTGCAATTTTACCGTCTTCAAGAACAATAATTTTATCAAAATTCAACAATCCATAAATGCGATGCGTGATGATAATCGACGTTTTATCCGCCAACGTATTCTGCAAATAGCCCAAAATCGTCTGTTCCGTATGCGTGTCCACCGCAGAAAGACAATCATCCAAAATCACAATATCGGGATGTTTGATAAACGCTCGTGCAATCGAAACCCGTTGTTTCTGACCACCCGACAACGTGACACCGCGTTCTCCCGTCATGGTATCAAAGCCTTTTGGCAAATTAACAATATCCTCATAGACTGCCGCGTACCGAGCAAAAGTTTCAATTTCGGTTTGCGATACAGTATCCTGTCTTCCAAAAGCAATGTTAGAAGAAATGTTATCCGAAAATAAAAATATATCTTGTGGCACATAGCCAATCCGCCGCCGCAACTGTTCCAAATCTCGTTGCCGAATATCCACCCCGCCAATTTCAATAGAACCCGTCGTACAATCGTACATTCTAACCAATAAATCCGCAACAGTCGTCTTTCCAGAACCCGTTTTGCCAATAATTGCCAATTTCTGCCCTTGTTTTAACTCAAAATCAAGGTTTTTAAGCGCGTTCATGCCCGTATCTGGATAGGTAAACGATACATTTTTAAATTGAATAGAACCTTCTAATCGTTTTTCGGGATTCGTTTCGGTCGCCTGATTTTCAATTTCTGGTTTTAAATTCAAAAAATCATTGATTCGCTTTTGAGAAGCATCCGCTTGTTGCGCCAAAGAAGCAATCCAGCCAATACTCGTCACGGGCCAAGTCAACATCCCCACATAAATCACAAATTCTGCAATATTTCCCGCCGTGATATTGCCTTCCACCACTTGCAACCCGCCCACATAAACCGTCACAATCGTACTCGCCCCAATCATTAACAACATAATTGGAAAAAAAGCATTATCAATTTTCGCCCGTCCTAAGGCTTGTTTTTTATAATTTTCGCTTTGAAGGACAAAATTTTCCAACATAGACGCTTCTTGAACATAACTTTTCACGACCCGAATCCCAGAATACGTTTCTTGTGCCGCCCCCGTTAATTCCGCTAATTGCTTTTGAATCAATCCACTCCGAATATTAATTTGATGACTGACCAAATAAATCGCTATCACTAAAAACGGCAATAAGGATAAACTATAAAAAGTCAGCATTGGACTGACTATCACCATACTATATATTACCAAAACAAATAAGGTCACTAAATTAATCCCATATAAAATAGCAGGTCCCAAATACATCCTAACTTTATTGACATCTTCCGTGACGCGACTCATCATATCACCCGTCGTGTTGCGCCTGTAAAAGGCAAGGCTTAATTTTTGGTAATGTTCATAAATTTCCTTGCGCATATCATACTCAATCAAACGCGACATGACAATAATCGTTTGCCGCATCAAATACATAAAAACGCCCATCAAAATCGCTGCAAGCAATACAATGATTCCAAAGAAAAAAACACTTGTAACTAAAATATCATGTAGTTTGGATTGATTTTCAAAACCTTCTGCCAATTTATACATGCCGATATTGTCCACCACTAAATCCAAAGCATTGCGCAGCATTTGGGGTTGCAGGATGCGAAAATAGTTTGAAATGGCTACAAAAACAGTTCCTCCGATGAAATGCCAAGCATATCGGGCAAAAAAACGATTCAGCGATTTAAGATGTTTCATTCAATGATGAGTAATGATGTGGTGGATATCCAAACACGTAACGAAATTGGGGTGAAACGGTTCATTTATTACATAAATTAGGATACGAATGGATGTACGGATTTTACGGATTTCATGGATTCGTACGGATTTTTTTTGAAACAAATGTCTTGTTTCCAACAAAAAATAAAAAAAATCCGTACGAATCCATGAAATCCGTAAAATCCGTACATCCATTCGTATCCTAATTTGTAACAGTTTAATTTATTCCGAAATGGAATCATTGTGTTTTTGAACGGCGTAAAAGTTTGTTAAATAGCGAAAATGGCAAATATCGTTTTGCCCAA
>JBDKKX010000606.1:0-3394 GCA_039795795.1 Bacteroidota bacterium
AGGGATTGTTTTTGCGATTTTTTTTTATTAAAATGTGAAGTTGTATCCATAATAAGTAGTGGTAATTTATTTATAAAAAAGTATTTTTTATATAAATAAATGATAATCAATATTTTATAATAATTATAGAAAATATTGAGATTTCATTCCAATTGTGGTGAAGAAAAAAAGATAAAAGGAATGCGTTTTCGAGCAAAAAAAAATGTTTGAATCATTTTAATTTTTACGCCTAAAAATCAAGCGCGGAACATGCTATCTCAAATTTTCAAATATTTTCAAAAAAAATTTGAAAAAAAAGTTGGTCATATAAATACAAATTAGTATCTTTGTGCTTATCAAGAGTCCGAATGTTGGCTCTAATCCAAACAATAACACATTTTTTTTTATTTTGATTGAAATGCGGGTAATATTTATTTTAGCAAACTTGGACAGATTTTTCAATCCTTCAAATCTTACAAAAACAGTCATTATCCGCATTTCGATTGTTGTTTTAATGAATCATCATTTTCTGAGTAATTCGTTTTCCATTGTAAGTCAACTGTATAAAGTAAATTCCTGCTGATATATTTAATTGTGGCATTTGTACCACATTCAACGTCTCATTGCCTGCAACTTTTTCCGACCAAATCGTTCTGCCTGTAATATCCGTTAATTGCAATTGCGCCGTGCCAACATAATTGCCTAAATCATATACAATTTGAACCGCGCCATCCTCCGCAGGATTCGGATAAACCGCTAATGCCGTCACGCCATTTTTTACATCGTCCACACTCGTTCCTCTAATGTATTCGCGCGTAAAAATCATATTCCCATTTGCAGAACCGCCAAAACCAGTGAAAACAAGTTTATAAATCCGACCATTCCTCGTTTTGACGAAATAGGCAGTAGAATCGGTTATAACAAATACGTTATTTATAAATGTCTTCCAATCTGCCCCAATCATACTAATCCCCGTTTTAAAATTTAAGCCATTTAAAGTATTTAATGCAGGGTCTCTACGAATTTTTGCGGTCGTCACACCGCGATTGTGCATAATGCCCGTCAATGTATAAGGTGTCATTACCCCATTTTGGTCGGGAACCAAACTTCTATATTGCCAAGCAGTCAAATCCCAATCTGCCCGAAGCGGTTCTCTATCAATCGCACTATTCGTTGTCAGCGAGTAGTAAGCAAAGTTCTTCGCCCCATAAGTTGATTTTTTCAATTCAACAGCCACTTCGCTTGTACCATCCAAATTAGCATATTTGAAAAAATATGAAGTATCAAAGGCTAATTTTTCAATCATAAACTTTTTAAAACTGCCATCTGGATATTTCAAAATATAAATGGAATCGCCTACAACGTTATGTGTTGCAATATTGTAATTGCCCCAACCAAAATCAAATTGGTCTGCCGCAGGTGTAGAGGCATTGAACGCACCGATTGTCCAAGAGGTATCAGAATTATGATAAATACGAGCCGTTGAAAATCCCGTTGTATCCAAAGCACCCGCCCAAGCAGAAATAGGTTTGTTCGAGCGATACAAATTAATAGTCGGATGCACCCACACTGCTGCATCGGGTTTTAAAACCGAAAAGGCTAATTCCCAATTATTTTTAGGTGAGCGATATTCTGCATCTGTTAACAGGTTATACCAGACTTGATTGGCATATGTTGCTCCAAGGGAAATAGTATCCAGCGTCTGCGCCTGTAGCTTCGCAAAAAACGCAATGCTAACGATTGTAAAAAATACTTTTTTCATTTCTTGTTTGATATTTTAATGATACATTGACGTTTTGGAATCGTTTCAATTCGTATTTTTTACAATGTTTTGAGTGGTTTTTGCCACGAATTTCACAAATTTTCGCTAAAAATATGTTTTTTTAATTCGTCGCAGGTGGAAATTAAAGTCGCCTAAATTCAAATTTTGGACTTCCTTTGCGCCCTTGATCATCGTAAAAACCGATAAAACGCATCTTATAAAGCATTGATTTTGAATCTCTTATAATGTAATTGAAATTTGAAAAAACTTGGTAATTACCTGTCGCATTCCCAAAACCGCCAAACGTTTTCCAATTATAACCTATCGCGTCTAATTTGCTCGTCAGTGGAAATGAAATCGCTTGTTTGTAATCAATGTTTTCAAATTTAAATTGAGTTGAATCCATTGCCGCATACGTCCGACAGTTGTTTAATAACACTCCTGTCACTAAATACGGTTGATATGGTTCGTAAAAAATATGTATATATTGTGTAAAAGCTAAATCCCAATCTTTTTTCGGTGGTTCTACACGAACTGTTGCATTGGTCTTGAACGAAAAATAATTATAATTATAATTCGTATCTTTTTGAATTTCAATTGTTTGGAAAGAGTTGTCTTGAATATCGGCGTATTGCAAAACATATTTTTGAGGCGTAACACGGGCAATTTTAATTTTCTTAAAACCAATTGCATTGCTTTTTTCATCATACCCTAAATCTAATAAATAGATTTTTTCTTGATGCTTATTGCCAATTACAAGCGAATCGGGTGCATTTGCAGCATCCCAACGTTTTTTTTGCGCAAAACCCAATGTGTCCGTCACATCAGTACAAAGTTCCTTTTGAGTATTGAAACCCAACATAAATTTGGCAGCATTCAAACGCACAACACTCCCATCAGGATTTGCATCAAATGCCAAATCCCAATCTGTCTTCAAATTGCGCCCAACAACTTGATTTTTTTCTAAATTGAAATAAAGTTGCCAACGATAATCTGTCCCCATTTCAACTGCGGTTGTGAGAACGTCTCCCGCTTGATGCGGCAAAATCGGTGTTTCTTCGGCGATGCAGCCCGAAAAAAAAGCGGCAATGGCAAGAGAACCTACCATTTGCCGCCCAACCTTCAAAACACTAATACTTAAATTATGAAACGACATTTTTCTTCAATGAGTTGCGCCATGAGTTATTTTTTTTTACTTTTCATAAAAATAATACTCAACAAGCATATTTCGGTCAAAGCGGTGCCTATGTTCTAAAAACAATCTTCTTCAATTGGTTGCCTAATTCAAATACAGATGAAATAAAAAAAGTTCTACCTGTACCTACTGGACTACTATTTGCAGTGCCAGTATGTCCTCCTGTTCCGCCCGCCAATTGACTCTGAATATTTTTCACATCAAAAATATTTTTGATGCCTGCTGTCCACCTCCATTGCTTGTTCCAACTTTTGCCATTTATCGTCAAATCTGCCATTTGGTAGCTGCCGATAGACGTTGGATAAACGTCCCCATTTTCTTTTTTTACATATCCTGGCTGTTGACCAGTATATTTGTAAAGTAAATGAACCGAATATTCCGTTTTTGGAATGTTGTAATGCACTCCTAAACGACTCTCCTGCGCACTCACTGCGTAAGGTTTTGCCTCGAAATATTGA
>JBDKKX010000607.1:0-3393 GCA_039795795.1 Bacteroidota bacterium
TTTTTGTCTCTAAAAATAAATTATTATTTTATTTAATATAAATTTATTTTTCAACTTTTTTCCTTTTCCTCTTGTTTTTTATCACAGTTCATCCATTCGTATCACAATGTATCCAAGTGTAACCCCAAAATGAAACATCCCAAAAGTTTTGATTTTGTTGCCAAAAATCAAAACTTTTGCCTCCTAAATTCCTTTCTTTCCTTAATTTCTAATTCAACTGCTGATTCAGATAAATCGTTTTATGAAAAAAGTTATAATTACAAAAGGATTGCCCGCAAGTGGCAAAAGCACTTGGTCAAAAGAAACGTTGCGCAAAACGCCAGGCATGTATAAACGCATTAACAAAGATGATTTGCGTATGTTATTGGATAACAATCATTTTTCAAAAAGCAATGAAAAATTCATCATACAGGTGCGCGATTGGCTGATTCAAGAATCCTTGAAAGACGGCAAACATGTGATTGTGGATGATACGAATTTGCATCCAAAACATGAAGCCCGCATTCGGGAAATCGTCGCTGAATTCAACAAAACGTTTCAAGATAATGTCGAAGTTGAAGTGAAATGGTTTGAAATTTCGGTGGAAGAAGCGATTCGGCGAGATTTAAATCGCCCAGTTTCTGTGGGGGAACGAGTGATTCGGCAACAGTATGAACAATATATTCGCCCAAAAACCGAACCCATTCAACAAGATATTTCATTACCCAAAGCTGTTTTGGTGGACATTGACGGAACAGTGGCACAAAAAAGTGCCCGAAGTCCATTTGAATGGAGTCGGGTTGGAGAAGATACACCGAAAAAAAATGTAATCCATGTAG
Organism: Bacteroidota bacterium; assembly: GCA_039795795.1. Lineage (GTDB taxonomy): Bacteria > Bacteroidota > Bacteroidia > Chitinophagales > Saprospiraceae > JAAFJT01. The sequence goes on from JBDKKX010000607.1 coordinate 819, forward strand.
TCCAATCTTTGAAAGCAAGTGGTTATGAAATTATCTTTTTTTCGGGACGCGATAGTGTGTGCAGACAATTGAGTATCGATTGGTTAAAATTGCATTTTAATTGGCAAGATACTGATTTTCAATTATTTATGCGTGCTGAAAATGATAGTCGTAAAGACAGCATTGTTAAAAAAGAACTATTTGAACAACATATTCTTGGGAAATATTACGTAGATTTGGTCATTGATGACCGCAATCAAGTCGTGGAAATGTGGCGAAAAGATTTAGGATTGACCTGTTTGCAAGTGGATTACGGGGATTTTTAGACAGTTTTCCTGCTGTTTAAGAGCAACAAAGCCTTTCTTCCAAAAAGAAAGAAAGGCTTTTGTCTATAGTTTTCATAAATCATTCGCAAATTACATCATGCCGCCCATGCCGCCACCGCCTGCTGGCGCGTGATGATGTGGCGCATCTTTTTCAGCCTTATCATTGATAACGCATTCCGTCGTCAACACCATACCCGCAATCGAAGCCGCATTTTCCAATGCAATCCGCGTTACTTTCGTAGGGTCGATGACACCTGCTGCTTTCAAATCTTCATATTTTTCCGTCCGAGCATTGAAACCATAGCTGCCTTTACCGTTTTTCACCCGCATAATCACAACCGAACCTTCAACCCCTGCATTTTCAGCAATCGTTCTCATCGGAGATTCCAACGCTTTGCGCACGATTTCCGCCCCTGTGGTTTCATCCGCGTTCAATCCTTTGAAACCTTCCAATGCGCTAATCGCCCGTACCAACGCAACACCACCGCCTGCAACAATGCCTTCCTCAATCGCCGCACGCGTCGCGTGTAAAGCATCGTCCACACGGTCTTTTTTCTCCTTCATCTCGATTTCAGTCGCCGCACCGACGTATAAAACCGCAACACCGCCCGCTAATTTCGCCAAACGCTCTTGCAATTTCTCACGGTCGTAATCCGAAGTCGTGGATTCAATCTGTTGTTTGATTTGGTTGATACGACCTTTGATGTCTTCAGCCGTCCCTTTACCATTCACAACCGTCGTATTATCTTTATCCACCGAGATTTTCTCGCAAGTACCCAAATGTTGCAAAGTGGTATTTTCCAATTTGTAACCTTGTTCTTCGCTGATAACGATACCGCCTGTCAAAATCGCAATATCTTCCAACATCGCTTTTCTGCGGTCGCCAAAACCCGGTGCTTTCACTGCAATCACTTTCAAACCCGCGCGCAAACGATTCACCACCAATACGCCCAAGGCTTGAGAATCCACATCTTCCGCAATAATCAACAACGGACGACCTGTACCTAATGCTTTTTCCAAGATAGGCAACATCTCCTGCATATTGTTGATTTTCTTATCGTAAATCAAAATCAACGGATTTTCGTATTCCGCCGTCATCGTTTCCGCATTCGTCACGAAGTATGGAGACAAATATCCTCGGTCAAACTGCATCCCAATCACTTCATTCACATACGTTTCCGTTCCTTTCGCTTCTTCAACGGTGATAACGCCATCTGTTGTAACGCGTTTCATCGCATCCGCAATCAAATTGCCAATTTCCTCGTCATTGTTCGCCGAAACAGAAGCCACTTGCTTGATTTTTTCAAAATCACTGCCAATATCTTCGCTTTGCGCCTTGATATTTTCAATGACTTTTTTAACCGCTTTATCAATACCGCGTTTCAAATCCATTGGATTCGCACCCGCAGCCACATTTTTCAAACCCGCCCGAACCAATGCTTGTGCTAAAACAGTTGCCGTAGTCGTGCCATCGCCCGCCAAATCCGCCGTTTTAGAAGCCACTTCTTTAACCATTTGCGCACCCATGTTCGCCACTGGGTCGTCCAATTCGATTTCTTTTGCAACCGTCACCCCATCTTTTGTGATGATCGGTGCCCCAAAACTCTTTTGAATGATGACATTGCGTCCTTTAGGACCCAAAGTTACTTTGACTGCATCCGCCAACGCATCAATACCACTTTTTAATTTATCCCGTGCGTCGGAGTTGAAACTGATTTCTTTAGCTGCCATAATTATTGAACAGATTTAGATTTTTTTTTGAAAAATTTGAATGAATTGACAAAATTAAAGGACAACCAAAATGTCATCTTCTCTCATAATCAGCAAATCTTCGCCATTATGATGAAGTTCCTGACCTGCGTACTTCCCATAAAGTACCATGTCCCCTTTTTTGACATTCATTTTATTACCCTCTTTACCAGGTCCGACCGCGATGACTTCGCCGCGTTGTGGTTTTTCTTTCGCAGTATCCGGAATGATAATGCCTCCCTTGGTTCTTTCTTCTGCTGGAGCAGGCTTGACGACAACTCTGTCATTTATCGGCTTCATAGCTCTAAATTTTGTTATAGGTATTTTAGATGAAGTGAAAATTTCGTCCACCATCACGGGGATTTTGAATCCGCGCTGCTGGTGTAACGTTGCTTCTTTAAAACAAGTCTCCGTGTATCAATTCCTTTGCCAATGAACCCTTTTACTGACATTTTTTCCGATTTGAGACAGATTTGGCGGTCAAAAGGGTGAATTGGAAGGCAGATTGTCACTTTTGGAAG
>JBDKKX010000608.1:0-3387 GCA_039795795.1 Bacteroidota bacterium
AAAAATAGTGCAAATGTGGATAACTTTTTTGACGTTTTGAAATTTTTAGGCCAAAAACGGCGCAAATGTGGATAACTCTTGTTTGGCGCGTTTGGGAAAACAAGAGTTATCCACATTTGCAAACACATAGAGGCAGAGGAGACATAGGACGGCGATACTCCTATGTCTCCTCTGCCTCTATGTGTTTGCAAATGTGGATAACTTTTATGCCTTTTATTGGCGCAAACCTATTACCTTTGCGGACTTCTCGGCTCGCTCAAAGGAATGCCCTTTAAAGCCGAAAATCAAGGAATTTGAAGCATCATTGCGCATCTTTTTATCCTTCGTTCCAAAAAACTTGATTCCTAATTCCAAAAAAATTTTTTTTGTGGATAACTTTTGATTTTTCGCGTGAAAATCTAAAAGTTATCCACAAAATGTGCGTTAACTTTGTGGACAAGTGGATAACTTTTGATTTTTCGCGTGAAAATCTAAAAGTTATCCACTTATTGCGTTTTCTTTTTGGGAAGCATGTGGATAACTTTTAGATTTTTGAACGAAATTTGAAAGTTATCCACAGGAGATGTGGATAACCCACGATTTTGCCGCGAATGATTACTGAGTTCCACCCAATTTGAAAGTTATCCACAGGAGATGTGGATAACCCACGATTTTGCCGCGAATGATTACTAAATTCAAATGATAAAAAATTTTTAAATGAAAAATAAAACGCCCGCATTCATAACTGCCTTAACCCAGCAATTTCAAAATCCATTGCCCGGCAAAAAATCACATATTAAAATTGCACATGCTTTCCGCAATTTGGACGAAGTGCCCGACCCAAATGCTCGAAAAGCAGGCGTTTTAATCCTCCTTTTCCTAAAAAAAAACCTAAATGCAACAGAATGGCACGTCATTTTGACCGAACGCGCCTTACACATCGGCGATAAGCATAGTGGACAAATGAGTTTCCCTGGCGGCGGTTATCAGGCATCGGATGGCGCATTGCCTGATGGCATGTGTCAATGTGCCATCCGCGAGGCGCACGAAGAAATTGGAATTAACCCTAAAAAAATACATATTATTGGTCAAATGAGCGATTTATATATTTCGGTTAGCAAATATCAAGTTTTTCCCTATCTCGCTTGGACGGACGCGCCTTTTGAACATAAATTGCAATTATCCGAAGTCAAAACCATTTATGAAGTGCCGTTGAGCGTGCTTCAGAATCCTGAGAATTTGAAATTTACAGAAATTTGGCTTTCGGAACGATTGACATTGCCCGCAGTGCCGTATTACGACGTGTTTGGCAAGAAAGTTTGGGGCGCGACGGCAATGATGTTAGCGGAATTATTGGATTTGTGCAAACACGCTGGCGTATAAAAAGTGCGCTCTTCATTTCCCAAATTTAAAAAATTAAAATGTATGAAAAATTATTTAATTTGTATTTTTTTGTTAATGAGTCACTTAGCGGTCGCTCAGAACAAAAATGAAAAAGCCATTTTAGAAATCCTCTCCCGACAAATCAATGCTTGGAATCAAGGCAATACTCAAAATTTTATGATTGGATATTGGGAAAGTGATTCTTTGATGTTCATCGGCAAAAGTGGGATTACGTTCAGTCATCGGGAGACGCTGGCGCGTTATCAGAAGAATTATCCTGATAAGGCGACAATGGGGATTTTGAAATTTGATATTTTGCGGATGAAGCCGTTGGGTAAAAAAAATTATTTCGTGGTCGGCAAATGGCATTTGACGCGCCCCGAAAAAGGGGATTTGGAAGGGCATTTTACGTTGATTTTTGAAAAAATGAATGGGATTTGGGTGATTATTGCGGATCATTCTTCTTGAATTGGAATTTTTTTCCCGCAGATTGCGCAGATTTTTTACGCAGATTTGCGCTGATTTTGCGAATTATATTTTGAATTGGGTGCAAATTTGCGGGAAAATGCTTTTGCTTGATTTTTTTGTTATTTTTGCGCGGATTTACTAATGCCCGTTGGGGCGCACGTTTAAAATGGATGATGCAACTAAAAAAAATACCTTTACTTCGATTTGCGCCGTTTGCAGACGACATCAAGGTTTGATTCGCCAAAGAGATTATTACACGAAAGACATCGCTTCCAAAGATACCAGCCATTACTATCTGCTGCACGAGGGCGATTTCGTGTATAATAAAGGTTGGTGTGACGGTTATCCGTTAGGAGCCGTTAAAAAACTGAAAGATTATAAAAAAGGCGTGGTTTCAACGCTTTATATTTGTTTTCGCCTTAAAAATAAAAATCTTCATCAGGATATTTTTTGGGAGTATTATTTGCAATGGTTCGTGAAAAAAAAGAGAGTTTGTAAAAGTTTAGGATAAAAAAAACGTTGAAAAGGAAAAAAATTCCTAATCAGATGACCGTAGCCATCTTTGTAAGCGCAATATTAAAACAAATCCCAAATGTAGGCAAGTGGAAACCAGATTTTTTGACGCATTTGATTCCGTTATTTCTGGGGATTCGGGGGTCGGGTGAATTTCAAGCAAATGAGTCGTTATGGTTCTTTCAATGAAACCACGTACCACAATCCATTTAAAACGGGATTTGATTGGCTCGAATTCAATCAAAAATGGATTTCTTCGACTGGAAGGGGTCATTTCATTTTAGCATATGATCCTTCTTATTTGCCGAAAGCAGGTAAAAAAACACCTCATGTCGGCCATTTTTGGTCGGGTTGCGCGGGTCGGATGTGTCATGGGATGGAAGTGGGCGTTGCCGCGTTGGTCGATGTGGATTTACAGACGAGTTTTCATTGGGATGCCGTTCAAACCCCAATTCCGACGAATTAAAACAAAAAGGTCAAAAATTTATTGGATTATTATGCGGAAGAACTCATTCGATTGGGGAAACAAGTGGATAAATTCACGAATTCTGCGGTTGTCGATGCTTTTTTTGCCAAAGCGTCCTTTATTCACAAGGTTTTGTCCGAAAGCCCATTGCATGTGATCTGCCGACTTCGGGATGATGCCGTCGTCCGTTATTTATATGATGGTCCCCAAAAAGCGAACGGAAGACGACGCGAATATGGGGCAAATGTGAACTGGAAAACGATAGATAAAAAATACTTTAAACTCGTTTATGAAGATGAGAAAGTGCGGGTTTGGGATGCGAAAGTGAATTATAGTGCCTTTAAACGCACGATTCGGGTTGCATATGTGGAGTATTTGAAATCCAACGAAGCAAAAGAAACCAAAGAAACCAAAAAAAACAAAGAAACCAAAGAAATCAAAGAAACCAAAGAAAAAACCAAAGAAACCAAAGAAAACAAAAAAACGAAAAAGTCGAAACAATCGAACGAATCCGATGTGGAATGTTACAAGATTTATTTTTCAACGGATCTAAATTTACCCGCGTTTAGGATTGTGAA
>JBDKKX010000609.1:0-3382 GCA_039795795.1 Bacteroidota bacterium
AACCGCTTGCAAATGCGGTTGTTCTTTATAAAATTTAAAGATTTCGCCAAAGAATTGTTTGATTTTCTCCTCGTCTTCCTGACATTGAAAAATCAAAAACAAGGCGCGCAATAAATTTTCTTCAGGCAATCCTAAGATTTTAAGATTGGGTTCACGTTGCACATTGGTCAATAGAAATTTGAAATTCGGGATATGCTTTAAAAATTCAGTCGGCAAATGCGCAAAGAAATGATGAAAATCTCGCGTTTCCCAAACCTTCCCGCCCGCGCCCTGATGCACGACCATCGGCAAAATGCAACTAAACGGTTGATTATTTTGCACATCTAATAACCAAATGCAGCAAAGATACAGTAAAATTTGAATAAAAATCTCGCGGTCAAAGTCTTTTTTATGCTCCAACAATAAAATCAAACGCAATTCTTGGTCTTTAAATTTGCCCTTCCAAACTACGTCCGATTGCAATTTTTTCAATTGCCCCGTGACATATTCGGTATTATCCAATTCTAAGGAATCGAAATCAATGTGTTGATTCAATTCTTTCGGGACAAATTCCGTTAAAAACAAGGTTAAAGCATCCTTATTTTGCATCGTTGCACGAAAAATCTTATCATCAATTTGATGCAGATTCAGCTCATCCGCCGAGAGGTTTGTTTTTTTCGAGGTGGAATCGTTTGTCATAGTTGCTTCGGTAAAAATTAAAACTACGAAACAACTTGGTTGCAAAAAAGTTTTGTGGGATTCCAAAAATCATCGGCGTGCGTGTACTCACACCCCTAACAGGTTTTTTAAAACCTGTTAGGGGTGTTGTATTTTTCTTAGTTATCTGTAATCGTCTCTTGTTTTTTCCGATGAAACGCCCAAAAGATAATCGGAAACACCAAAAGGGTCAAAATCGTTGCTGTAATCAATCCGCCAATGATGACAATTGCCAATGGTTTTTGCGATTCAGAACCAATCCCTGTCGAAACCGCCGCAGGCAATAACCCAATCGATGCCATAAATGCCGTCATCACCACAGGACGCGTCCTCACTTTGACGGCTTCCGAGATGGAAGCATTCAAAGTCAATCTTTTTTTAAGGTTTTGATGGAATTCCGAAATCAAAATAACGCCGTTTTGAATGCAAATGCCCAATAATGCAATAAATCCAACTCCCGCCGAAATCCCAAAATTCATGCCTGTCACATGTAAAGCGACGATGCCGCCAATGACCGCAAAAGGTACATTGGAAAGGACTAACATGGCATCTTTCGTGTTGCCAAACATGATAAATAATAACAAAAAGATGCCAATTAAACTAATAGGAACCACTTCACCCAATCGTTTCGTAGCGCGCACTTGATTTTCAAACTCTCCTGTCCAACCGACGGAATAACCTGTGGGCATTTTAACCCCACTCGCAACATGTGCCTGTGCGTCCGCAATCGTACTACCCAAATCGCGTTCGCGTACAGAAAATTTTACACCTATAAAACGCTTTGTATTATCCCGATAGATAAAAGCGGGACCCGTCACTTTCTTGATTTCGCAAATTTCTTTCAACGGAATTTTCGCACCACTCAACGTCGGCACTTTCAAATCGCTCATATCATGCTCATCTTTCCGATACTCTTTCTGATAGCGCACCCGAACATCAAATTTCTTTTCGCCTTCATATTTTTGCGTAGCCGTTTTCCCTCCAAATGCCAATTCCAAAACCGCTTGGGCATCCGAAAGCGTTACCCCATAACCCGCCATTTTTTCCCTATCCAAAATAACAGAAATTTCAGGTTGCCCCACATTCCGCAAAATACCTACGTCTTTAATCCCTTGAACATTTTTAATTTGGTCAATCACCTTATTTGCCAATTCATCTAATTTCTCCAAATCATCCCCATAAATTTTAACCGCATTCGACGCATTAATGCCCGCCACCGATTCCGCAACGTTGTCAATAATCGGTTGAGAATAATTATAATTGATGCCTTGATAATTTTTCAACCGTTTATCCATCTCCTCCACCAACTCATCCATCGTAATTTTCCGCTTCCAATCATCTTTATGCTTCAAATTGACCTGCATTTGAACATAGTAAAACCCACTTGGGTCGGTTCCATCATTACTACGACCCACTTGCGACAAAACCCCATTCACTTCGGGAAAAGTTTGCAATTCTTTCCGCAAAGTCGCAGTCATTTTCACCGTTTCTGTCAAACTCGTACTCATCGGCATTTTTGCTTCGACCCATAATGCGCCTTCGTTCAATTGCGGTAAAAATTCCGTTCCTAAAAAAGTAGCCGAAAAAAGAATCGCAATCACGATTAAATGAGAAACCACTAAACTTGTAAATTTATGCCGAAACGTCCAGTTAAAACCTTTTTCTACAATCCGATTCCAAAAATTCACAAACGGATTATTGACTTCTTTCACATTTTTATTCAACAACAAATGCGACATTACAGGCACTAAGGTCAACGTGAAAATCAAAGCACCCATTAACGCAAATCCTAACGTATATGCTAAAGGCGAAAACATTTTGCCTTCCACTTTTTGGAAAGCAAAAATCGGTAATAAAGCGGTTATGATAATGAGTTTGGAAAAGAAAATGGCTTTTCCCATTTCCGTTCCTGTCTTTTTAATCATGCTGCCCTTCGCCAAATGGTTGAATGCAACCATGCCCATTTGATGCGCTTTATGGTCAAGCATCACGAATAAACCTTCTACCATGACCACCGCACCGTCTATAATAATCCCAAAATCCACCGCGCCTAAACTTAAAAGGTTGGCACTCATGCCTTTAAGTTTCAAGCACAAAAACGCAAACAACAAAGATAAAGGAATAATAATTGAAACAATAATTGTCGTGCGCCAATTCGCCATGAAAATTAACACGATGACTGTCACCAAAATAATGCCTTCAAATAAATTGTGCATCACCGTCCCCGTCGTATAATTCATCAAATTGTCGCGGTCGTAAAAGGTGTCCATTTTCACATCTTTGGGCAAAATGCGTTCATTCAATTCCGCAATTTTCTCCTTGATGCGCCCTAAAACTTCTTTTGGATTTTCTCCCTTCCGCATAACCACAATTCCTTCCACGACATCATCATTGTCATTCAAACCCACTTGACCCACTCGCGGCATCGAACTTTCATGCACATCTGCCAAGTTTTTAACCAAAATGGGATTTCCTTTCGCATCATCCACGATAATATTTTCAATATCTTTAATGGATTGCAATAAGCCAATCCCGCGAATTACATACGCTTGTCCATTCTTTTCAATCACGTCGCCCCCAACGTTCAAATTGCTTTTGGAAGCCGCATCAAAAACTTGTAAAGGCGTAATATTGTATTTTGCAAGCCGATTCGGATCCACACTGATTTCATACGTTTTTTCCTGTC
>JBDKKX010000610.1:0-3378 GCA_039795795.1 Bacteroidota bacterium
ATTGTAAATTTCTACCCACTTTGTAACGCAAATTTGTGGTCGTTTCCTTATCGCCGACCACACGAGAAGGCGTTTTCACCCGAATCGTCCCATGATCCGTCGTAATAATCAATCGAATATTTTTTTCTGCCAACCGTTGCAACGCAGACCAAATCGGCGAATGTATAAACCAAGAGCGCGTCAACGAACGATATGCCGTTTCATCACCTGCCAATTCTTTCAAGACTTCCATCTCCGTCCGTGCATGAGAAAGCATATCAATAAAATTATATACAATTACGCTTAAATCGTTATTCGCATAGCGTATAATATTGTCATTCAATTGTTTAGCCGCCGCCACATTTGTAATTTTCACATAATCAAAACGAATCTCTTTGCGTAAAGTTCGTTTCAATTGGTCTGCGAGGAACTCGTGTTCATGTAAATTTTTGCCGCCATCTTCGGAATCATTCAACCATTTGTCGGGGAAACGCGCCTCAATGTCCGCAGGCATTAACCCTGAAAAAATCGCATTCCGACTATATTGCGTACTCGCTGGCAAAATCGAACAAAAATAATCCTCCTCTTCGACCCGATATAATTCCGAAATAATTGGCTCTAAAACTTTCCATTGGTCAAAACGCAGGTTATCTAACAATAACATTACGGTCGGAACCCCGTCTCCAACATACGGCAATACCTTGTTACGCATCAATTGATGCGACATTAAAGGCGCATTTTGTTTATTTTTATTAAGCCAATCTACGTAATTTTTAGCAATATATTTTGAAAAAGCTTTATTTGCCTCACTTTTTTGGTCATTGAGAATTTCACTCATTTCATTATTATTGCCCGCGTCCATGCGCAATTCCCAACTAATTATTTTTTTATACACGTCCACCCATTCGGACATATTCAATCCTGCATTAATTTGATTGAATAATTCAATGAAATTTTGTTGATAATCGGCATTTGTTTTTTCATTGATGAGCCGTTTTTTATCGGTAATGCGCTTGAGCGTCATCAAAATTTGATTGGGATTCACGGGTTTTATCAAATAATCTTTGATTTGTGCGCCAATCGCGGATTCCATCACATGTTCTGCCTCATTTTTGGTGATCATCACCACGGGCAAATGTGGGAAATTTTCTTTTAGTTTCGCTAATGTTTCCAAACCCGTTAAGCCCGGCATGGATTCATCTAAAAACACGACATCAAAATCACGTTGCGTTTCACACTCTTCGAGTGCGTCATGTCCGTTCGTGACCGTCACCACTTCATAACCTTTTTGTTTTAAAAAAAGCGTATGCGGTTTCAATAAATCAATTTCGTCATCTGCCCACAAAATTCTGATTTTATCCATCTTATCTACCTTAAAAACGGTTTAAAATATATACCTTTGATTTTCAATGTTATACAAATGTTGTAAAATTTTACTTTTGGAACGGTATTTGCACAGCACGTTCGCGTAAGCAATTGGGTTGCTTTAAAAGATTGAAACAAAATAATTTAAATTATTTAAAGTTAAAACAAGTGTAAGTAATGATGAATGATAAATGATGAATGATAAATAAAATATTACAATCCATTGTTTATGAAATTTATAAACAACATTTATTTTTACTTAACTACTTATTTTGCGATACACGGGAAATAGTGGGCGCAACTCAACTTAAATTTTTAAGTTTGCACGCCTTTTTAAGCGAATTAAAAAAAGTCCGTGCCAATTCGCTCCATTTTCCAGCGTGCCGCAACTTTTCAAAGTGCAAAGTACGTCATTTGAAACCCGCGTTCCAAAAAAAAACTTAAAAATAATTGCTTATAAATTTCTTAAAACGAGATTTTTTTTAAAAAATTTGCGGTCGCAAAGCCTAATTTCTGAAATGATAAAAAAAATTTATCTTTTTTTTTAAAATTTTTGAAAAAAAATATACGTTGTAATAAATTTTTATCTTAAATTTACATCGTGATTTTGTTGAAGGCATTTTAGTTAATATTTCGTTAATGTTTAGTTAATATTCAAATGCAAAAAAAGGTCAAAATTTTCAACGATCCCGTCTATGGATTCATTTCTGTACCCGTAGGCATCTTGTTAGAAATCATTGAACACCCTTTTTTTCAACGATTGCGGCGGATTTCACAATTAGGATTGACTTCTTACGTTTATCCTGGAGCGTTACACACCCGCTTTCATCACGCACTTGGAGCATTGCATTTGATGACCCGCGCCGTAGAAGCACTGCGCACGAAGGGTATTGAAATCTCGGAAGTTGAAGCAGAAGCCGTTTGTATTGCGATTTTGTTACATGATATTGGTCATGGACCCTTTTCGCACGCGCTCGAACATACAATCATTGACATTCATCACGAAGAAATGTCAATCCTTTTTATGGAACAGCTGAATCAGCATTTTAATGGAAAATTACAATTGGCAATAACGATTTTTAAAGGAACGCATCCTAAAAAATTCTTACATCAATTGGTTTCTGGACAATTAGATATGGATCGTTTAGATTATTTGTCTCGAGACAGTTTTTTCACGGGCGTTACGGAAGGTTCCGTAGGACACGACCGCTTGATACAAATGTTGAATGTGTTTGAAGGCGAATTAGTGGTCGAAGAAAAAGGTATTTTCAGCGTAGAACATTTTTTAATTGCGCGAAGACTCATGTATTGGCAAGTCTATTTGCACAAAACCGTCTTATCCGCAGAACAAATGTTGATTAAAACTTTGCAAAGAGCGAAACATTTAGTCCAAGAAGGTACACGTATTGAAAGTTTTGGCAATTTGAATTATTTTCTAAATCAATCTTTTACAGATATGGATAAAAAAAATATTAAAAATTTGCCAAATCATTTTGCCATGTTAGATGATTTTGATATTATTGCATCGTTAAAGCAATGGACGATACATGGTGACCTCGTTTTATCCTATCTGGCAAAGTGCCTCTTAAATAGGAAATTGTTTAAAACTCGTTTGCAAAATACAGTGATTGCTCACTCGGAAATTGCGGCGGCAGAAGCACTCGTTAAACAACAGTTTCCACAATTATCGGATGCAGAAATCCGTTATTGGGTCTTTACGGGCAAGGAAAGTAACCGAACTTACAATAAGAAAAAAGATGATATTAAGATACTCATGAAGAACGGAAAGGTCCGTTCGTTTTCCGAAAGTGCCGATTACGAGTTGCAAACAAAAATAATTTACAGATATTATATCTGTTTTCCAAAAAGTTTTTAAATTTGCATTAGTATTCGCATACGCGGAGCAATTTGGCGTTCAAAAAATTGTTAATAAAAGGTTATATAATTGTAAATCAACGGATTAACAACGGATTTCGGATGGTGGATTTCGGATTTCGGAATGAAATTAAACAATAATTTCACTTTCTGAAAGTT
>JBDKKX010000611.1:0-3371 GCA_039795795.1 Bacteroidota bacterium
TTGTTTGGTTTTAGGCTCATAAGTCGTGTAACTTGTTGCATTTTTGAAGCGATAGAGATAAACATTTTGTGTTTTAACTTTAATAATCGTAACATTTTCGGACGGTAAATAGATGGGATTCGGGGGCGGCATTACAAGCGAAGTAGGAGCCGTTTTTTCCTCCGTTCCACAAGGAAATTTCTGTTTTTTAGACAACGAAACGTGCACAGGAATCGAATCGGCACAATTCATAGGCACCAAATCCGAACTGTCATCTATCAAAATATTGCCATTGTATGGAAATAAAATCGGCGTTTTGTAAAACGCTTCAATCATCAAGTACTCATAATTAGCTTTGGGCTGCAATTTGAATGTATAAAGTTCCCAATCCATGTTTCCAATCGGTTCACTTTCGGCTAATTTTTCGATTTTTCCACAATATTCAGGTCCACCCCAAAGCCGCACTACCACAGGCGTAATGTAATTGGCCTCCTTATGAGTCGCTTTGCTTTTGCTCACGTAACACGCGGAACGACAAAGTTGCAAACTAAATTTGTAACAAATGCCTTTTTGCAACGGGGTTTTAAGTTTTTGCCCTACTGCTTCCCATGTCTCGTTATCTCTAACAACCATTCCAAGATACGTTTTGCCGTGTTTGGCAGATTTGGAGACTTGAAATTGTAAATTGGGCTGCACATCGGGCGGTGTTTCGGTTGCAAAACCGCAATCATACCAACCGAGATGCGTGTGCGCGGGTTGAGGAAAATCTTCAAAAGAAGGATTATCTAATTGTATAACTGGTTGGGCATCAATGCGTTGTAATGCAAAGAGTGTGAGCAATAAGCTCATTTGAAAAAAAGGTTTTACTGTCATTTGAAGGATTGGTTTGTGAATGAATCCATTAAATGTATCCATTTAGGCTTAAATTCTTTTCTGCAAAAAATAGATGCCCAAAATCATTAAAATTGGAACGGTAAAGATAGTAAAACCAATGATATTTCCCAACAAAGATATTATTAAAAAAATCGTTGCAAGATGCCCAAAATAAGTGGTTTTGGTTTCAAAATTGTTCAAAAACAAACCTTTCAAAATGCCTATCAAAAGGAATCCTAAAAATATAGTAGATTGATTATCAATATTCTTCACAAAATTAAAATCCATCATAAAACTCCCTGTCGCCGCTAATCCAATGTACAACCAACGATAAAAAGCATTGAAATCAGGTGCACAATCAAAACCATTTTTAGGCGGTTTGCTGCCCGCAATGATGCGCCGATTGTACGTAATGATTTGGTATAAACTGTGAATTAAGATTCTAAAAAGATTGAATTTGAATAAGGGTTTAAACAAAGGTATTTTTTCGCCGAGGATGAAGAATAATGCCTCTTTGCCGTAAAGCGTTTCACCTGTTTGCGTGTCATAAAGCGGGATTTCGTGACGAGCGCGGTTGATATCAATTTGTTTTAAAATCAGTTCCGTTGCTTCGCTGAAACCGATGCGATGATTCGGCAAAAGCCAGCCGAGTTGCACAAAACCATTCGTGTAAGCCTTGCACAAAGGGCAAACATCATCGTAAATAATCATTTTATGCGCCAAAGTATTCATAATCCATTCATTTTAAAAAGTTCAGAATAATGCACCAAAGTTAATCCTAATTTCTGAACTTTCAAAATTTTCTGAAAATAAAAATACTTCCTCCTCTAAAAAAGGGGCGTAGCACCACAACTTTTGTTGCAATTAAAAATAAAACAGTGCATTTTAATCCTAATTTTTTATTTCTATATTTTAAATTTATCTATAAAAATTCTAAAAATAATAATTTTAACAGAATAATATTCTAATAATAACAAAATAATAAATCTTTTATTTCGTATTGACATTTAAACAGAAAGCACCTACCTTTGCCGCGATTAGAAAATTTATTGGAACTTAAACCCTTATTTAGTTAATGAACAAACAATATGTACAAACATTCTTATTGAGTGTTCTTGTATCGGTGAGCGTTTTGCATGCCCAAGATCCGTATGCGCGCCTCGAAAGTTGTGACAATTATTCAGGCATTCCGTCTGCGAAACAACGTTACATTGCGAACCTTTTCACGAATATTAAAACTTCTACTGTCAATTATGGTGCAGCAGTGGGTTTTGATGGAAAAATCCAAACTTTAGCCTTAAAAATTTATGAACCTTCGGAGCCTGTGGACAGCGTGTTGAAACGACCTGTGATTATTTTGGCACATGGGGGCAGTTTTGTGGGCGGCACGAAGGAACAATTAGACGATTTGTGCATTGCGTACACGCGAAAAGGATACGTTTGTGCCTCGATTGACTATCGTTTAATTCCTTTCAAAGGGACGGCACCCGCAGAAAAGCAATTAGCCATCGCGCCTTTTTTGGCGGCTCAAGATGTGAAAGCAGCCATTCGTTTCTTCCGCAAAAGTGCTGCGGGCACCAATCCGTACAAAGTGGATCCGAATTTTATTGCTGTAGGTGGTGTTTCGGCAGGGTCAATAGCGGCGTTAATCGCCACATATTTGGATGCAAAGGATGATATTGACCCCGCTTTACAAGGCTTATTGGCTTCCATCGGCGGGATTGAGGGCAATAGTGGCAATGCGGGCTACGCTTCCAGTGTCAAAGCGGTGATAAATTTCTCGGGTGCTTTGCCGACTTCAGAATGGATTGGCATTTGTGATGTGCCGCTCGCGAGTTTTCACGGAACGGAGGATGAAGTCGTTCCAATAGATTGTGGTTCGTCTGGGAATTTCTCTCTTTGTGGCAGTCGTGCCTTGAGTCGTTGGGCGACGCGGCAAGGTACGCGGAACTGGTTTGTGCCTGTGGAAGACGGCGGACACGAGGAATTGTACCTCAATCCGAAGTATAAAGGGATTTTGGAAGGTTTTGTGAACGGCAGTGCTCTCTTTTTGAAGTCGATTTTCTGTCCTTACGGGTACGCACCTCACAAAAATACAGAGATTGCAGCCGCTTTATCGCCGATGCACGTTTATCCGAACCCGTCCACCGACCAAATGACGGTGGAAATGGAGGCAACTGCGCTACATACGCCTTATCGTATAACGGTTTTGGACGCGATGGGACGGCAATTGCGCACCATTGAATCGCAAAATGAGGCACCGATTGTTTTGAATAAAAATGATTTTGGGTCAGGCTTATTTTTCGTACAAGCGCGTTTTGAAAACGATGCGTTGCCGATGATGACGCGAAAAATTGTTTTTGAATAATAAAATACGTTGGAATTTGGAATTAGGATTCAATTGGATTTTTTTGGGATTAAATAAGATTGATTTTTAGGATTATTGGGATTTCAATCCCAATAATCCTAAAAATCAATCTTATTTAATCCCAAAAAAATCTAATTGAATCCTAATTCCA
>JBDKKX010000612.1:0-3350 GCA_039795795.1 Bacteroidota bacterium
CATTCATCATTCATCATTCATCATTTATAATTCATCATTTCTTTAAAAAAATTAAATACAATGAAAGCGGTGATTCAAAACAATCAAAACAGAATCCATCCCCATAAATTAGCTTTATGGATCGGATGTGGAAGTGTTACCATGATGTTTGCCGCATGGTCCAGCGCGTATGTAGTGCGTCACGCGGCGGGGAATTGGTTAGAATTTCAGATTCCGAATCAATTTTTCGTAAATACAGTGTTATTACTGATAAGTAGCGTCACGTTGCATTTGTCCTACAAATCGTTTGTAAAAGGAGAAGAATCGAAATATAAATTGTTTTTAGTATTGACGTTTTTGATAGGCATCACTTTTTTAATTTTGCAATATCAAGCATGGTTAGCGTTAAAAAGCATAGGCGTTCCGTTGACAAAAAACCCATCTGGGGATTTTGTATATGTGATGTCAGGTTTTCACGCGGCACACTTGGTAGGCGGTTTAGGAGTTTTAACAGTTGCGATGGTGCATGGTTTCATGCTCAAATTCAACCCGACTCCGCGCCGACAATTGCGATTAGAATTGACCCTACATTTTTGGCATTACTTAGATTTTCTGTGGTTATATTTGTTCATATTTTTATTGTCGCAAACTTAGTCTAATGATGAATGCTGAATTATAAATGATGAATTTTAAAATAACTTCATTCTAAAATTCATCATTTATAATTCAGCATTCATCATTAATTAATTGAAAATCAATCTTTTAAAAATAGAAAAATACATAATTGAATAATGGCTCACGCAACAGTTGACCACGATGTACATCACGACCATGAAGAAAAATCAGCATACTGGGAAGGGGGTAGAGAAGCCTTCAAAGCCAGTTATGGCAAGTTGATGATGTGGTATTTTCTTTTGTCGGATGCGTTCACGTTTGCTGGCTTTTTGATAGCTTACGGGACATTGCGTTTTAGTATGCCGACCTGGCCAGTGCCTGATTTCGTATTTCAAGCGTTTCCGACTTTTGGGATTATTCCAGAAAGTGTAGCGCATCACATGCCGTTGGTTTTCGTGTCTTTGATGACGTTGATTTTGATTATCAGCTCGGTAACGATGGTGCGCGCCGTTCAAGAAGGGCATCAAGGCAATAAAAAAGGTGTTGTTTTTTGGATGCTTTTGACGGTTTTAGGCGGTGCGGCGTTTTTGAGTTGCCAAGCTTGGGAATGGACGACGTTGATTAAAGGAGAAAACGTTACGGTGACGCGAAATCCTTTTGGTCGCCACGAAGTGAATGGCACTTACACGGTCGATGCACATGGGGAACCATATACAGCGGGTGTGAAACCAGAAACTTTTAAAAGTGGTCAAGGTTATTTGCTTCATGGGAAGACGGATCATGTAACGCATGCACCTGTTTTGGATGAAAATGGTGACCCAACTTTTATTCAACGGACTTTTGTAACGGATAAAGGCGAAAAAGGACAATTAAGTTTTGGACCGAAAGCATTTGGCGCATTATTCTTTTTCATTACAGGCTTCCATGGTTTCCACGTATTTTCGGGCGTAGCCTTTTTGTTAATCATCATGTTGAACGTAGCGAGTGGCTTGTACGCCCGCCGCAACAATCATTATGAAATGGTTGAAAAAATTGGTTTATACTGGCACTTTGTGGATTTAGTATGGGTTTTCGTGTTTTTAGTATTTTATTTGTTGTAAAACAGGTTTGCAAAATTTAATTTTATCAAGATAAAATTTTAAAAAAAATGGTCAGTTACGAAGAAGGCTTGAAGACGGTCAAACAAGGATTTCTCATTTTGTGCGTTGTTACAGCAGTGGAAGTTCTTTTTGCTTTGTTGGGGAATGGTCATATTGTATCAGGTTTGATGTTTCCGAAATTGGTAATGGCACCTGTGATGATAGCATTTAGTTTATACAAAGCATATTATATTGTTTATAATTTTATGCACATGGCGCACGAAGTCAAAGGTTTAGCAATGAGTGTTTTGATGCCTATGTTGCTTTTAGTGTGGGGCGTAATCGCTTTCATGCAGGAAGGCAAATTTTGGGGTTCTCGGCGCACTCAGATTGAGCAGTTCAATGCTAAAACGGTTAAACCTGCTACTTCAAAATCAACAGGCATGTTAGACGATATAAAGCAACTGCCGACGAAAAACGGTTAAGCAAAAAATCAAAAGGGAGGAACAACAAAGTTTCTCCTTTTTTGTTTGTAAGCGTAAAGGATGAATGATAAATGATGAATTGACAAATTATTCATAATCAATTGTTTGCAAAATCCATTGGATTTCATTTGCCATTTATCATTCCTCATTTATCATTCATCATTATTTAAAATGACTACTCAACAAAAAATAACAGCAGGTATTTTGAGCATCATATTAGTAATTTTTCCATTAATTTCATGGTTTAATTTACAAAATGGTGTGAACAAACGCAAAGAAATCAAGGCTGAATTGAAAAATTTGGGTCAATTACCCGATTTCAACCTCGTCAATCAGCATGGTGAACCCATTACAAAAGCGCAATTTCAAGGCAATATCTCTATTGTCAATTTTTTGTCCACACAAGGCAAAGGCGTTCAAGCATCGTTACAGAGTCTCAAAAAATTAGAGCAATTTAACAAAATTGATAGCCTTCGTTTTTGGATAGTCACGACGAACCCGCAAGCGGATTCTGCCCAAACATTATTGCAATTCGCTCAAAATCACGGCATTAAAGATTTTGGAAAATATAATTTACTTACAGGCGCGCCTGAAGAAATTAAAAAATTTACAAATACTTATGGTTTTGATGCGTCGATTGTGTTGGCGGACGTTTCGCAATTTGCCTTGTTAGACACGTCGTGTATGATTCGGAATCGTTATGACGGTTCAAAATCAGCCGAAATGGCACGTTTAGTACGCCATGCAGCATTTATTTATCCTTTAAAAAAAGTAGAAAAACCCGAAGTTAAACACCAACCACAAAAGTAACATTCGTACATAAGCAACATAGCATATTGAAAATCAATGACTTAGGCAATCTATGTGCCCTATGTACCTATGTGTTGATAAAATCTATGTGCCCTATGTACCTATGTGTTTACAAAAAAAATATGGATTCAAACGAACAATTGATTAAAAAACTGAATACAGCCGCATGGATAGTTTCCATTGCTGTATTAACATTAGTGGCACTGATGCGCAAAATTCATATTCAAACGAATATCGATTTCAGTTTCCTGCCGCCATTATATTCTACAATGAATGCCATCGCCGCGATATTCTTAATCCGCGCTTTGAATTTCATTCGTAAAAAAGATATAGCATCACATAAACGAATGATTTACATTGCATTAAGTATGTCTTTTTTGTT
>JBDKKX010000613.1:0-3350 GCA_039795795.1 Bacteroidota bacterium
TGACAAAAATACTTTTCGGCACAGATTGAACAGATTCAACGGATTTTCACAGATTTTTTTTGATTTTCAAACGTTAAACCAAAAAAAATCTGTGTAAATCTCGTTGAATCTGTTCAATCTGTGCCGAAAAGTATTTTTGTTACGTACTGAGCAAAATTTTCCAATTTTATTATCGCAATAAAGTCAATGTTCCAACAGTGGAATGTTTTCCATTCACATCCGTCATCCCCACCCAAATCGTACCATCTTCAAAGGTGGCTTGAATTTTCCAAACATATACGTCTTGGGGCAAAGGCGTTCCATTGCGCGTCCCGTCCCAACCTTCCACAGGGCTGCCTTGTATTAATTTATCGCTTTCCCATATCAAATCGCCATAAGCAGAATATACTGCCGCGTAATATGTCTTCAACATTGACCCTTTTGGCAAGAAATGTCGTATGCCTTCCGACCCACTCGCAGGCGAAAACACGTTTGGCACGTACAAACCTGAGAAAAATTGAGGATTCACTGGTTTTTGAATCGTGTCTTTACAACCATTCGCCGCCGTTGCGAAAAGCGTCACTTGATGTAAACGGGCTTGATTGTACCGATGGGTCGGATTCGTCTGCGAAACTTGTCCACTGCCATCCCCAAAATCCCAAACATAACTTTGTGCAAATTTAGATTGGTTATTGAAAAGAATTACGCCCGTCGGACGCGGCAACAAAGAATCCCTCGGTTCAAAATCGGCTATCGGCGTTTGCAAAACGGTGACAGTATTATTCAATTGCAAACTATCATAACACGTTCCATTGGATACAATTAATTTTGGCGTATAAATCCCATGATTGACATATACATGATTGGGATTCAATAAGGTATCCGTCGAACCATCGCCAAATCGCCAAAATCGCCGACCTGTCGCATTCGTAGAACGGTCTTGAAAATGAACTTGCAACGGTTCACAACCACTTTGGGGCGACAACGTAAAATCTGCCGTCGGCTGTCGCGTCGGATGCACGGATTCGTAAAACGTGTCTTTGCAGAAAAACGAATTCGTCGCTATCAAACGCACTGGCACTACGCCTTCCGTCCCATAACTCGTCGTCGGATGCGTCGCTGTGGAAGTTAAACCATTCCCTAATTGCCAATTGTAAGCAACCGCCCCTAAGGTCTGATTTTGAAATCGGACTAACATCGGCAAACCACAGGCTTTGGTCGGCTGTATCGTGAACCGAGCATCTGGCACTGGATGCACGATGACTTGACTCCAAATCGTATCGTCCGAACAACCAAAATTGTCGGTCACGCGCAACCGAATCGAAAAATTGCCCGACGTATCAAAAACGTGTGTCGGACTGGATATATTGGTCGTATTCTTATCGCCAAAATCCCAAGCGGAATATGGAGGAATGCCCACACCACCCGCTTGCGTCGAACGATTCCCAAAATTCACCGTCAAAGGCGGGCAACCGTCTATTCTATCCACTACTAAATCCGCTTTCGGCAATTCGCGGATGGTCACCAATGAAGTCCGCTTTACGGGACAATTCCCATTCAAAGTATTACCATACATCGTTATTGGATAAGTACCTGGTGCCTGATAAATGTGCCGTGCATTGAAGATGCGCGAAGAATCCCCATCTCCAAAATACCAAACCCGAAAGAAAAAATTGGAAGAAACGGCTCTCAAATTCAAGGTATCGCCCTTGCAACTGATGGTATCATGTCCTATTGTAATTTGTGCAGGCGGTAACACTTGTATCGTCCGACGCAAACTATCGTAACCGCAGCCGTTGGGATTCGCCGCAAATAAGGTTATTGTATAAAAACCTTCTCGATTGTACGTGTGTGAAAATCGCTGTCCGCCTGTGGTGTCTTTATTGATGCCTGCATCTCCTGAATCCCACCAAATCGTTGAACCGACCGTTGAAAAACTCTCACATCGAGGGGTGAAAGGAGCACATCCAGATAGCGTATCAATGGTGAAAAAAGCTTTCACACGCGGCGGCAAAACGGTTAAATTTTGTTGAATCGTATCGCTGCCACAGACATTGCTCACTACTAAGGTAATTTTAAAAGTCCGTTCTGTGGTATCGGTTCGGAATATTTGCACTTGGGTTGCAGAATCTTGCGAACTGCTGCCATTGCCAAAATACCAGTAAAATTGGGTTGGATAACCTGGACTGGCATTGGAAAATTCTACAGTCATTGGGCTGCAATCGTTATGTGGGCGAATGCCAAAACGAGCCGTTGGGCGTGGTTTTAGGTGAATCGTATCTGTCACAGTACTTACGCCACAACTATTGGTTGTCGTAAGCCGAACATTGTAAATCGTATCGTAATTCCGTTGCTCGAAAAGAATAGCATCCAATACATTTCTGGTTGAATCATGCCGCCCCGTCCCGAAATCCCAAGCATACGTTAAATTGCGTCCTGTACTGGTATTGGTAAAATACACTGGTAATAATGGACCACAACCCGTATGCTTATCTGGGATAAAGGCGGAAATACCGGGTTGTGATACATCTACTATCCGATGAAAGGAATCCACACAACTATTTAAGGTGCGGACATACAAGGTTACAGGATATAAACCTTGTGCTGTATAAGGATGTGAAGGCGTTAATAAAGGAGTCGTTTGACCATCTCCAAAAGTCCATAAAGCAGAATCTATACCGATACTCCTGTTTTTAAATTGCACTGGAACCCCCACACATTGGATTGGCAAGCTGTCAAAAGCAGCTGTTGGCGCAGGATAAACAAGGACACGCCGATTTTTTTGATTGACACAACGATTTTGTCCATTTTTAATCGTGTAAGTCACTTCGTGCATCCCTACGGAGACCAAACGTGGATTAAACAAGCCATTAATACTATCTACGATGCCCAAACCCGACCAAATCCCATGTGCAGGCGTTTGTCCTCGCAAAAATATTGGCGGCGCGTTTTGACAAACGAAGGTATCACTGCCCGTTTGAATCACAACGCCACTGACATCTACGTTCGTGGTATTGGTATTAAAACATTGTCCCGCGCCGTAATCATATCGTAAAGTATTGATACCCAATGGTGCCGTTCTGGGATTGAACAAGCCCGCTTGGGTAATGCTCGCGCCTGACCAAATGCCACCTACTGGATTGACTTGCAATTGAATGGTCGTATCCGTGTTACAAACCAAAGAAATGGGCGTTATCGCAATCGGCGCAGGGGGACGAATGGTAAATTGAATCGTATCCGCACTTACGCCACATTTGTTTTCAGCGCGGTTGATAATCGAATACGTCCCAGATTGGGTGTAATTCACGGGCTGCGGCAAGCGCAAATTAGACGTTGGATTGGGCAAATTCGTAAAAGTCCAAGAATAAAGT
>JBDKKX010000614.1:0-3349 GCA_039795795.1 Bacteroidota bacterium
GGAAATCTCCAGCGCATTTTTAAGTTTTAATTTTAGAGTGATCATAGTCGGATGAAATTTTTGCAAAGATAATTCTTTTTGGAATTTTTTCTTTTTTTTTAAAAGAGTCTATTGGGGAGTACAAAATGGTATAAAATCGGATAAATAGGTATAAAAAAAGCAGCTTCTGTTACAATATTAACCAAGCGCATTTTTTACCTTTTAAGTTGGCTTCATTCGATAAAGCGGAAAAATATTTACCTAATTTACTAAAATCATATGTGTTTTTAGCCTCTTTAAATTCAACACATTCTGTTTCAGAAGGCAATTTTATGAGTTTATCAAGGATTTGACGCAATATAATTTCTGTCATAATAATTTGATTTTTAATGGTTTAGGTGATTTTATCCATAAAAAAGGCTTCCTCTCCGTGTAAAAAATAGACAGGCTTATATTCCTTCGATTTAAGGCTTTTCAGTAAATCTTTATATTCCAATTTTTGTTATTTTAAAACACAATATTTTCATAAATATCTTCCAACGCAATCGTCACGCCCAACGTTCTCAACGGTATTGTATTTTCTAAACCATTGACAACCAATTTATTCCACGTTTTATCACTTTGCTGAAACCAAGATTCAACAGATGGTTTGTTTTGCTCAATCAAAACATATTCTTTAAAAGAAGGCAATAATTGATATAACATAAATTTATCCCTTCTATCATATTTGCGCGTGCTGCGAGACAAGACTTCGACAATCAACAAAGGATTGACAATCAAATCTTCGCGTTGATTCCAATATTCAGGCTCTTGACAAATGACTAATACATCAGGATAAACGGCTAAATTTTCAGCCTCTATATAAATTTTTTGGTCACTTGTAATGACTCTAAATTTTTGAGGTAGCGGTTTAATAGCCCATTTTACTGAACTTATCGTATTAGCTGAAATTTCGTTATGTTTAAATTTAGAGTCTGGCATAGTTGAAATTTGACCGTTATAGAATTCATTTTTTTGAAGTGATTGGGCTTCCCGCGCCAAATATTCCTGCAAAGTATAAATTTTTACAGGTTTTTCCTTTTCCAATTTGTGGATAGCAATGGCTTTTGTCATAATTCAATTTTTTTACAAAGATAAGGTTTTGTAACTTTTGTTCCAAAAAAATCCAAAAATACTTTGTTATCTCAATAAAATTCCATTAAATTTGCATAAAAATGTAACCTCTATGTTGAAACCTTTGATTTTAGTCACTAACGATGACGGTATTTTCGCAAAAGGGATTCGCGTTTTAGTCGATACCCTGCGCGAAATCGGGGAAATCACGGTCATTGCTCCCAATACGCCACAGTCCGCGAAAGGACACGCGCTGACCCTCAATGAACCCTTGAGGTTGCGCAAAACAAACCTTTTCGGTAGCGAAATTGCTGCTTACGAATGCAACGGTACGCCTGTGGATTGCGTTAAATTAGCCAAACACGTCGTATTGAAAGGTCGAAAACCCGATTTATGCGTTTCGGGCATCAATCATGGCTCGAATGTGAGCATCAATATTATTTATTCGGGTACGATGGCGGCGGCGATGGAAGGTTCAATTGAAGCGATTCCGTCGGTTGGTTTTTCCTTAGCGGATTTCAATTCGGACGCGGATTTTGAACCCTGTAAACCATTTATTTTACAAATTGTGCAATTTATGTTGCAAAAATCATTGCAAAAGACTAAATTGCTCAATGTTAATATACCTAAATTGCCGTTAGCGGCGATAAAAGGCATTAAATTGTGTCGGCAGGCAGAGGCGCGCTGGATTGAGGAGTTTCAAGAGGGGAAAGACCCTGCGGGACGCACTTACTATTGGTTGGCGGGCAAATTTGTAAACCTCGACAAAGGAGACGATACGGATGTTCGGGCATTAGAAGAGGGATATGTAACTGTGGTTCCGTCAGGACATGATTTGACTGACTATCAAGGACTTACAGAACTCAAAAAAATGAAATTTGAATCAGAAAACTTATTTTTTACCGACTTGAAACTGAAAATATAATATAATATTTTTGTTTTCGCTATCGATTTAAAATATAAATTTGAATATATTTTTTGTAAATACCATATACTTTTCCGAATAATCCTATCTTTGCAACATTGCATTTACAGCAACCAAGGAACTTGATAAAAAAACTGCAAATGATAAGACCGTTGTTATTATTAAAAGCAAACGCTTTGGGTTGGGTCTTGTGGTTGACCGCACTCAGTGTTATGTGTCAATGCAGAAAGCACCCGTTTTCCAAATTTCAATCCCCCGATGCAGGTCAATATTTGCATTTGAAGGGGCATGTGAATCAACAGTCTGCTACGATGGATTTAATTAAAAATTCGGAGAAAGCGGATGAGAGTGAACCAGATATATATGGTTTTTTTTATTACGATGATACGGAAGCTCCCGCTTATATTGCGGGAGATTGGCAACCCGATTTGAAAAAATATAAATTGTCTATTTTTCACAATCCAGAGGATGATGCGGACAGTTATTATTGGGAAAGTTTTACGGGGGATTTTTTGAAGGGGAATTCGTTTATGGGTACGTTTCAGCGCACGCCGGATTTGGAAGGCGTTCCGTTTGAACTCAAAGCCAAACGCTTAGATGGTTCTATGGCGTTTGACCGGAATGCGTTTACGGATACCTTGGCGCGTTTCGACGACAGCCTTGCCAAAACGACTGAAATGCCGCTTCAATTGAAGCTCGTGCGCGACGATGCGGATGGGCGTTACCCTGATGCGTGTATGAAAATGATTTTTTTAGAACCCGAAAATAGTGATGATGGGCTGTATCGTTTCTTGAAAAGGGAGATTTATAAGGCGATGATTTTTGATTCAACGCCCGTTCCAGTCGAATCTACGCCGACGGAACAATATTTTGAGAGCAATAAACGCAATTTTTACGAATATGCGAAAAGTGAATTGGCTTCGGAATGGGATGTGAAGGATACGCGGTTGGCTCGGGCATATCATTATTGGGTGGTTCGGAATATGTCGGTGGTTTATAATGAGAAAAACTGGTTGAGTCTTCGTTTTTTGAAGGAAGACGGTCATTTTAAACGCAGTCATCCGATTTATCAAATGATGAGTTTTGATTTGAAAAATCGTAAAGTATTGAATGTCAACGATGTATTTAAACCAAAATTCCAAAAAGAATTGAGGGAAATTTTTGAAAAGTCCATTTATAAGAAATTGAGTATCAAACCGAATGCTTCGGAAAACGCGTTGAAAGAGGCGAAACTATTGGTTCAAATGATGGATATTTTTGAAAAGGGACATGATGATTTTGGCAGTTTTGCGGTGACACCGAAAGGGATTTTGTTTAACAGCAATCCGTTGA
>JBDKKX010000615.1:0-3345 GCA_039795795.1 Bacteroidota bacterium
ATATGAATTGTAATCGCCTTATAAGAAATATCTTACGAATGAATCTTTTTTAAAATAAAAAAAATATTTACCCAATAGGTTGAATTGTTTAAAAAATATCCATGTATATTTGCGTGAAATATGTGACATATTTTAATTCTATAAAAACCTATTAAAAAAACTCTATTTTTGTATGCGAAAAATTATCTCAGCTCTGTTGGTCATCGGTACCACTTTCGCGCTGAATGCGCAAAACACTGATTTCGCGGCTGTTACGTCAAATCATTCCGCTTTTGAAGCGAAGAAAAAAAGAAGATCTTCCTCTGGAGATGCTTTTGCACAAGGAAAATTCACCTTGAATCTCGGCTACGGCTTGACGACACTGGGTACGAATTATTTTGCGAGTTATGAGTCTTTCGGCAATTATTCTGTGAGTTCGTTAGGTCCTATTTTCGTCAAAGCGGGTTATGGCATTACGGACAAAATCGAAGCAGGTTTGAACTTCAATTACAACCAAGCATCTGCTACTTTTAGCACGCCCTCTTTTTTGGGTTTGAACAACAATTACACGGCGACATACCAATATTCCAGTTGGAGTGCCATTGCTCGGGTGACGGGACACTTTTTAACAAGTGAAAAATTGGATCCTTATTGGACAGCGGGTGTCGGCTATCGGAGTCTTGCTTTTAAATTTACGAGCAATGACCCGATTTTCCCAACGCTTACGCCTACGATTAGCGCGCCGTTTGCTTTTGAAGCGGGCGCGGGGCTTCGTTACTATTTTACACCGAATATTGGGGTTTATGTGGAAGCGGGTTTGAGCAGTTCTCCGCTTCAAGCAGGTTTAGCAGTCCAGTTTTAATTACATCTATATCAGTCATTCAATTCACTTGCCAAGGGCACAAAAGCAATTTTGTGTCCTTTTCTATTAAGCAAAATTTCAAAATGGCTTTCATGGTGCGTAAAAATCCTATACATTTGTGCTTTTTTCACCAAAATTGTCGAAAATGAAATCTCCTAAACGGTATTTAGTGACTTCCGCGCTCCCGTATGCGAATGGACCTTTGCATATTGGGCATTTGACGGGTGCGTATCTGTCGGCGGATGTCTTTGTGCGTTACCTCCGATTGATGGGCAAAGAAGTGGTCTGGGTTTGTGGTTCGGACGAACATGGTGCGGCGATTACGTTGCGCGCTGCCAAAGAAAATAGTACGCCGCAGGCGATTATTGATAAATATGATGCGATGTTTCGCAAGACTTTTATGGGGATGGGGGTTGATTTTGACATTTTTCACCGCACCTCGTCCGCGCTGCACCACGAAACAACGCAAGATTTTTTCAGAACATTATTCCGAAAAGGGGAATTTGTAGAGCAGGAATCCGAACAATATTTCGATGAAGTGGCAAATAAATTTTTAGCAGACCGTTATATTGTAGGGACTTGTCCCAAATGCGCGAATCCAGATGCGTATGGCGACCAATGTGAAAAATGTGGTTCGACGCTCAGTCCGACGGAATTATTGCCGCCACTGCGTTCGGCATACAGTAAATCAACGCCGATACTTAAAAAAACAACGCATTGGTATTTGCCTTTAAACAAATATGAAGCATGGTTGAAAAATTGGATTGAAACGGGGACGCATGAAGGGAAAAAATTACATGACCCGAATGATTGGAAAGCACACGTATTGGGGCAATGCAAATCGTGGTTAGAAGGCGGGCTGCATCCGAGGGCGATGACGCGGGATTTAGATTGGGGCGTGGATGTACCGCGTGATATTTCGCATTCATTAGGTAAAAAAATATACGTATGGATGGATGCCCCAATTGGTTATATTTCTGCGACCAAACAATGGGCATTAGACCATCAAAAAGATTGGAAAAAATATTGGCAGGATAAAGATACAGCATTGATACATTTTATTGGAAAAGATAATATTGTGTTTCATTGTTTGATATTTCCTGCGATTTTGGAAGCGCATGGGGATTATATTTTGCCGAAAAACGTGCCTGCAAATCAATTTATGAATTTGGAGGGACGCAAAATCTCTACTTCTAAAAATTGGGCGGTTTGGGTGCATGAATATTTGGAAGATTTTCCAGATAAACAGGATATTTTGCGGTATAATATGATTAAAAATATGCCTGAAAATCAGGATTCTGAATTCACTTGGAAGCGTTTTCAAGAGAGTAATAATAATGAATTGGTGAATAATTTGGCAAATTTTATGAATCGGGTGATGGTTTTGACCAATAAATATTTTGATGCAAAGCTACCTGAGGCAAATAAAAATGGGTTTATGGTTTCTGGGCGCGGGGTAAATGAAGCAACGACTTTTGAAGCGGAATTGAAAACAATTCATGATTATGTGGAAGCGATTGGGGAGAAAATTATGCATTATGATTTTCGGGGTGGTTTGCAGGCGATGATGGAATTTTCAACGTATGGGAATCAATTTTTGCAATTTAATGAGCCTTGGCGCAAGGTTAAAACGGATTTGGTGGGTACGGCGGCAGTGTTGAATGTGGGTTTGCAAATTGTGGCGGCATTGAGTGTGGCGGTGCGTCCTTTTTTGCCATTTACGTCGGATGCGATTCGTAATATGTTGAAAATGAAGCAGATAGGGCGCGGCGATGGGGAATGGGCTACGCTTTTGAAGACGTTGGCGAAAGGGAAGGCTTTGTTAGAAGTGGGGCATCCGATTGGTGAACCAGTGCATTTATTCACGCGGATTCCAGATGAAGTCATTGCGGCGCAAATGCTTAAATTGGAAAGCTCGCAACAAGAAACGCTTGTGTCAAACGCGCCTGAAGTTCCTAAACTGATTGTTTATAAACCTTTGAATCAAACGATTCCGTATGAAGATTTTGCAAAATTAGATATTCGGACTGGGACGATTCTTGAAGCGGAAAGAGTGCCTAAAACGGATAAATTGTTAAAATTGACGGTGGATTTGGGTTTTGAAAAACGTACGATTGTTTCTGGGATTGCGGAGCATTTTGACCCGCAAAAGTTAATTCAACAACGGGTTTTAGTGGTGGCGAATCTTGCACCGCGTAAAATGAAGGGGATTGAATCGCAGGGAATGATTCTGTCGGCTGAGAATGATTTAGGGAAATTGGGTTTGGTGGGCACAACGGAAATTTTTGGGAATGGTTTTATTGTTAAATGATTTTTTTTTAACACATAGGGACATAGGATACATAGTTTTTTTTAACACATAGGGGCATAGGATACATAGTTTTTTTAACACATAGGGACATAGGACACATAGTTTTTTTTAATACATAGAGGCATAAAGTATTTAAAATTAATACTCTATGTGTTCTATGTCCCTATGTGTTAAAAAAACTATGTGTTCTATG
>JBDKKX010000616.1:0-3345 GCA_039795795.1 Bacteroidota bacterium
GCGTGATGCAATTTTTTTAAAAATTTATCTTCTTTGTACTTTTCTAAAAGCTCATTGAGTTCATTATCAATGATTTCGTAAAAATCTTTTGTTATCATACGCGTTGATTTTGTGCAAAGTAACAGCAAAATTATAACTTGCTCCAATAGATTTATCGCTTTTCCGTAAATTTTTTATAGTTTTGCACCTTTTCAAGCCTAAATTTATTGTTATGAATTATCTGACCTTAGAAAATGTGACGAAAACGTATGGGAATAAAGTCCTATTCAAAGACGTGACGTTGCACATTGATAAAGGACAAAAAATCGCCCTCGTCGCCAAAAATGGTACGGGCAAAACTACGTTGTTACGCGTCCTCGCGGGCGAAGACGGCGTGGAAGGCGAACAATCTAAAATATTGATTAGCAAGGAGATACGTACTGGCGTGTTGGTGCAGGAACCTAAATTTGACCCGAAGATGACGGTCGAAGCGGCGGTTTTCGATTCCCAAAATCAAGTCATTCAAGCCATTAAAGATTATGAAGCGGCTCTTTTATTGGGCGACGACAAACGCATCGAAGCCGCTATGCAACGAATGGATGATTTCAAAGCGTGGGAAATGGAAGCCAAAATGAAGGAAATTTTATCCAAATTGAAGATTGATAGGTTGCAAGAACGCGTCGGTGTCCTCTCGGGCGGACAACAAAAAAGATTGGCGTTAGCTAAATTATTGTTGGATGAACCTGATTTTTTAATTCTCGATGAGCCGACGAATCATTTGGATTTGGAAATGATTGAATGGTTGGAAGCGTATTTGAATCAGTCGAATCGGACGATTTTTATGGTTTCCCATGACCGATATTTTTTAGATGCGGTTTGTAATACGATTATTGAATTGGATGGCGGCAAATTTCATCGCTATAAAGGCAATTATGCCGCGTTTTTGGAGCAGAAAGCCGCAAGACTCGAAAATGAAGCCGCTAATTTGGATAGAACGAAGAAATTATATCGAAAAGAATTGGATTGGATGCGCCGTCAGCCGCAAGCCCGTACTACAAAAGCCAAAAGTCGCATTGATGATTTTTATGATATTAAGGAAAAAGCGCAAAAGCGTTTGGATACGGATGTGGTGAAAATGGATATTAAAAATGCTTGGTTGGGCGGCAAAATCGTCGAATTACATAACGTTTCTAAAAAATATGGCAATTTAAATTTAATTGAGAATTTTTCTTATAAGTTTAAACGCAAAGAACGGGTAGGCATTGTTGGAAGAAATGGCGCGGGGAAATCTACGATTTTGAATATTCTTACAGGCGCGTTGCAGACCGATACAGGCAAAGTCGTTATTGGCGAAACCGTTGTTTTTGGGCATTATGGGCAGGGCGGCATTGATTTGAAGGTGGATAAACGCGTTATTGAGGTGATTACGGATATTGCGGAGTTCATTCCGCTTGAAAAAGGATTGAAATTAACCGCAACTGGATTGTTAGAACGCTTTTTATTTACGAGGGAACAACAACAAGTTTATGTTTCGCAATTGAGCGGGGGCGAAAAACGTCGTTTGTATTTGTTGACGATTCTGATGAAAAATCCTAATTTTTTGATTCTCGATGAGCCGACGAATGATTTGGATATTGTCACTTTGAATGTTTTGGAGGATTTTTTGGAAGATTATCAGGGTTGTCTTGTGATTGTGACGCATGACCGTTATTTTATGGATAAATTGGTGGATCATTTGTTCATTTTTGAGGGCGATGGAAAGATTAAAGATTATAATGGTAATTATACGGAGTATCGCGAACAACGCAAATTGGACGAACGCGCCGCCCAAAATACACAAAAAATGGATAAACCGACCCAAACGACTACTCAAAATAACCGAAATGTGGATAAACGCGCTCTTCAGAATTTGGAAAAAGAAATTGCTAAGTTGGAAAAACGGGAGAAGGAATTGACCGATAAGTTTAATGATCCGAAAATTAAACCAGAAGATATTGCTAAATTTTCTAAGGAATTGGGCGAGGTGAAGGCTTTGTTGGAGGAGAAAGAATTGAAATGGTTGGAAATGAGTGAGTAATTTTTTTTTTGAAACACATAGGGACAGAGGAGACAGAGGTTGAAACACATAGGGACATAGGAATTTTATCATTATTATTTTTTATGTGACCTATTTTCCTATGTGTTTCAACCTCTGTCTCCTCTGTCCCTATGTGTTTCAAAAAAAATTGTAATTAATTATGAATTTTTATATTGCCATAAGCATTTGCTTGTCAATGATTTATAGTGGATTTGTATTGCGATATGTCTATTTTTGGAAACAAATGCCGATTGCGCCAAATCCAAATACGGATTATCAACCCACCACTTTTATGACGGTTTTGATTCCCGTCCGCAATGAAGCAGACCATATTTTAAATGTTTTGAAAACCATTTTGCAAAATAATTATCCGCAACATTTGTTGGAAATCATTGTCTTAGACGACCACTCTACCGATGAAACCCCCAAAATCGTTTATCAAATCATTGAAAATCAATGGTTTGATAATTTGCGCTTATTGCAATTGGCGAATTATCCGCCGCCTGAATCGCCTGCATTTAAAAAATATGCCATTCAATTAGGGATTGCGGCCGCTAAAGGCACTTTAATCGTCACGACCGATGGCGATTGTCGCGTTCCCGAAAAATGGTTGCTTCATATAGCCCATTTTTATGAAACCAAACGGGTCAAATGTATCGCCGCACCTGTCCGCTTTGATACCGAATGGAATGATTTTCAACGCTTTCAATCCTTGGATTTCCTCGGAATGATGGGCGTTACCGCAGCAGGCATTCAAGGTCAATTTACGTGGATGGCGAATGGAGCGAATTTCGCTTATGAAAAAGCTGCTTTTTATGAAGTCGGTGGTTTTCAAGGCATTACACATCAAGCTTCTGGCGATGATATGCTATTAATGGAGAAAATCGCTCACCGATATCCCAAGGAAATTGGATTCCTTAAAAATAAAAATGCAACCGTTTTGACCTTGCCCAAAGCCAATATTCCCGATTTTTTGAATCAACGCATGCGTTGGGCTTCTAAAACTTCTAATTATACGCGGATTGGAACGATTGTGCAATTGGCAACGAGCTTGCTTTTTAGTTTGAATATCGTGGTTAGCGGATTGGGCTGCTTTTGGAAAATGGCGTTTTTGCCCCTCTTTGTAATGCAATTCTGGACCAAATCTATCGTTGATTTTTATTTTTTAAACCAAATGGCTACTTTCTTTGACCGGAAAGACTTGATGCACCGATTTATTAAATCGGAAATCTATCATATATTATACATTGTTATTGTGGGCATTGCGGTTCAATTTAGGAAAAAATATG
>JBDKKX010000617.1:0-3328 GCA_039795795.1 Bacteroidota bacterium
TTGCTGGGTTTTTTCTTGAGCTAATTTCGTTTTTACTTCGATGCAGCAACTTTCATAAAACCAGCTATCCAAATTATATTTCGCTTGTAAATCTTTTTTGAAATTTTCATCTTTCGAAAGCTCGAAATTCGCATAAAGCTTCCGATACAAAAACGAGTAGTTTTTGCAATAATCGGAAAGATCCAGTGCCTTTTTAAGTTTCAATTTGAAAGTCAACATCTAGCTTTTCATTATTTTCCTTTAAGATATTTTCTATATCGGTTATCATTTTTTTTCCCCGACGGCTGCTATATAAACGCATGGAAAAATGATGAATAATGGAGATTAAATCCTCTGTCATTTCTTTTTCTTTGCTTTTCGGACCTTCCGTGTGGTCTAAAATAATCAATTCCGTCCCAAAAAAGGCACATAAACGTTCAAAATCTTCAAATCCGAAGCGTAATAATCGGTCTTTATACTCAATAATCAGCCGCCCTACTTTTTTTTCCACGATGGCTTGATATAATTTTGTGTACTTTTTGCGGTTATAATTGAGGGCGGAACCGATATCGAAATAGAGCGCATCCAGAATATAGCCCCGTGCAGAACAAAATCCTTTTAATCTTTCGATTTGGCGATTTAAATTTTCTTGCTGCGCCGAGGTCGATACCCGGGCATAAACCACCGTAACGCGTCCGTCCTCCTGTGCGGGGGAACCTGCCTCTGGAAAATAATCATACTGACCCGTAGGAGTCCGAACATAGGGAATTTTTCCCCTTTGGACCCAGTGGTGCAAAGTATTCCGGCTTATGCTATATTTTTTTAGTACCTCTCTGGCTTTCATAACGCAAAGGTAACTAAAATAGTATTAAGTTGTATAGAATTGTATAAAAAAAGTAGCTTATTTGGATCTTCTGGAATCCGCTAAAAATTGATTTTTTTTGAAAAAAAATAGGCACAAGAAGTGTTCTTGTGCCTGCTGATTCATAAAACCAATTTTTTAATTTAAAAATCAGCTAAATTCACTACGAATCCATTGATATTTTTCTTTTTTAAATCTTTCAAATAGGCTTCCGCCGTCGCATGCGTATCAAACGAACCCAATAAAATTTTATATTGGTCATTTGAACCTTCATGTATTAAAACATTGCGATACGCATCCGATTGTAAATCAGATACTTTGCGTAACATATTCTCTTTGCCTGTAACGGATGCAACTTGTACGGCATAGCCTTTTTTATTCGGGCGTTGCAATTGGATTTTATACAATCCGTCTGAACCACTACTGGCTTTAGGTGTTTTTTTAGATAAATCAGGTGCGGATTTATGGCTGTACTCTCGCGGCACATCGCCGCTTTTGGCACTTAAACCATTATCTGACAAGTCCGCAACAGGCGGTGGCACACCATAACTATTGGGATTTCCACCCGCTTTTTTCGTACTGGAATAAGCCGTCGGCATCGTTGAGGCATCGCCAACGACTTCTAATTTGACTTTCACTTGCTGTTCATAAGTCAAACCAATTAACTCGCCCGCCGCCAATGAAATATCCGCAATCCGATTGTTCACATAAGGACCTCTGTCATTCACGCGGACAAGGACAGATTGATTGTTGTCCAAACGGGTAATGCGTATCATCGTCCCGAACGGGAGGGTTTTATGTGCAGCCGTTTTACCTGTGTGGGTAAATTGCTCCCCATTTGCAGTTTTACTGCCCGTGAATTTGGCAGAATAGACGGAAATGTAACCGTATTCTTCCGCAAATAAAGTATTGCTGCAAATAAATAGACAATATACAATTGTCCAAATCGACTTTGAAAAGCTTCTCATAAAGGTATGTTTTAAGATGACTGAAATGTTTGTTCTTAATTTTCAGAGGCGAAAATATTGCCAGTTCTTGAAATTCCAAGCATTTTAGGGCAAAAGTTTTGTCAAATATTTGTCATTTTCTTCATTTTTATTTTACTAATACAAAATATTTAAAAGGTGTTTTAACTTGAAAATGGTATTTTTTGACCTGTTTTTTCAAAAAAAACGTGTATATTTGCACAAAAAATGAGAAACGTAAAAAGCTATGATTTGGAAATAACTGATTTATAGTATTTTACGATTATGATTTTTTATATAATAATTAAAATTTTCAATTAACAACGCGCACCATTTTTTACGGTTTTCTCAATAAGTCTTTGAAGCTTCATTCGTTGAAAATCGAGCATATTGAATAGAAAATACTGTAAAAACCGGTGTTAAAATTTTGAAGTCATGAGTAAAAAAGGGCGCGTTTTAGTGGCAATGAGTGGCGGGATTGATAGCACGGTTGCTGCCATGATGCTTCACGAAGAAGGGTATGAAGTCGTCGGCATCACGATGAAAACTTGGGATTATGCCAATTCGGGCGGGTCGAAAAAAGAAACGGGTTGTTGTAGCCTGGATTCTATTAACGATGCGCGGCAAGTGGCGGTGCGAATGGGGTTTCATCATTTTATTGTGGACATTCGCAATGAATTTGGCGATTACGTCATTGACAATTTTGTGGAGGAATATTTGGCGGGTCGAACGCCGAATCCTTGTGTTTTGTGCAATACTCATATTAAATGGAGTGCATTGTTAAAACGGGCGGATGCAATGGATTGTGAATTTATTGCGACGGGGCATTATGCCATGATTAATGAGTTGAAGGGCAGAAAGTATGTGACCAAATCGGCGGATACTAAAAAAGATCAATCGTATGTCTTGTGGGGTTTGAGTCAAGAATGTTTGCATCGGAGTCGTTTTCCATTGGGGCATTTGACGAAACCGCAAGTGCGGCAATATGCGTTTGAATCGGGTTTTGATGAATTGTCGAAAAAAGCGGAGAGTTATGAAATTTGTTTTGTGCCCGATAATGATTATCGTGGTTTTTTGAAACGGCGCGTGCCGACTTTGGAAGCGTCGGTTGCGAATGGCAATTTTGTGAATACGAAAGGGGAAATCATTGGGAAACATCAAGGTTATCCGTTTTATACCATTGGTCAACGGAAAGGTTTGGGAGTAGCTTTTGGGAAGCCGATGTTTGTGACTGAAATTCAACCGCTTACGAATACGGTGGTGCTGGGAGAAATCAGTGATTTATTGCGCAATGGTATGACGGTTGGTAGGGTTAATTCGATGAAATATCCTGAGATTCCGACGGGTTTGGAGGTGACGACCCAAGTGCGTTATAATGATGGTGGTACGATGAGTGAGTTAATACCGTATAAGGATAGTAAGAGTGTTTATGTGGAGTTTTTGGCGAATGTGAAAGGGATTGCGCCAGGACAATCTGCTGTTTTTTATGAAGGGGATGATGTGGTTGGCGGCGGTATTATTC
>JBDKKX010000618.1:0-3325 GCA_039795795.1 Bacteroidota bacterium
TGGGATTAAATGGGATTGATTTTTTTGGATTTGTAGGATTTTAAAATCCTATAAATCCAAAAAAATCAATCCCATTTAATCCCAAAAAAATCTCATTTAATCCTAATTCCAGCGCACCCAATCTTAAAACAACAAAAACAAATGGTTATTGAGAAACAATTTACAATCTTAGCCTTCCTTTTTGGCATCTTTGCGGTGGTATTGATTCCGCCGTTTCAATCTCCGGACGAGTACAATCATTGGTATCGCGCCTATCAACTCACGGAAGGCGTTTGGAAAGGGGTTCGCACAGCCGATGCGCGGCTTGGCGGTGTCATTCCTATCCGCATGCAACAATGTGTTGCAAAATTTCAACCTTTAAAGTTTGATTATGCGCGCAAAACAGGGTTCGATACGATTCAGCAATACTTAAAATTGCCTTTGGAAAAGGAAAAAACGGCTTTTGTGGATTTTACGAATACTGCCATGTACGCACCGACGGCTTATATCCCACAAGTTGCGACGCTTTTTGTTTTAAAAAAATTAAATGTTCCACCTTTATATATGATGTATATAGGGCGTTTGGTGATGTTATTATATTGGATTGGAATGATGTATATTGCATTGATAATCATGCCTTTCCGTAAAAAATCATTGGCAATATTAGCCTTATTGCCCGCGTCTATTTTTATTCATTCGACTTGGAATGCCGATATTGTTACCAATGGATTATGTTTTGTGCTGATGGCTTGGATTTTTAAAATTGCCGTCGAAAAGAAAGATTTAAGCGTCGGTCAACAAATTTTATTGGGCGCAATGGTCGTTTGGATTGCATTAAACAAAATTGTTTATACCCCCTTCGTTTTGTTATTGCTGATAAATCCAAAAACGACCCAAAAAATTAGGTTAGTCGTTTTAACATTGATAGCGAGTATTGCGGTCATCCTTTGGTGGCAAATGCAAACGCAACCTTTATATATTCCGTATGAAAACTATCATCCTCAATACGTTGATAATCAAGAACTTTTGCGTTGTGTTGACCCGAAAGCACAAATGCAATTTGTCTTAATGCATCCTTTTCATTTTATCAAAATCATTTTGCCTTCCTACATAGCAGATGCGGGTGGTATGATGTCAAATTATGTTGGGAAATTTGGTTGGGAAGCCAATTTTCTACCGCGTCCCTTGTTAATTTGCCTATTTTTGATGGTTTTGATTCAAATTATGAAGGATTTTACACCAATGTCGTTGCGCACGCGGCTCTATATGGGTGCAATTGGCGCGTTGATGTGCGTCCTTTTTGCGGGCTTGATGTATGCATTATGGTGTCCTGTGGGGGGCAATCGGATTTGGAATTTTCAAGGACGGTATTTTATAGCCATTTTTCCGATGTTTTTTTTCGCGCTGCCTTACTGGAAAGACTTCAAACGATGGTTAAATCCTATTTTTTTTTCAAGCAATAGCTATTATGGTATTTTAATTTTTGCTTATTTCTATTCCATTTTTCAAATATTGCAACGGTATTATTTTTAAAAATGCTACAAAAGTTGCGGTGCTACGCACCTTGAAATCCAAATCATCTTAAAAATCAATCCGATTTAATCCCGCCAAAATCCTATTTAATCCTAATTCAAACGCTATATTTGTTCTTTAAAAAACTTTACATGACAATTCAACAATATATTGCTGTCCTTCAAAAGCATTTCAAGCTCGGTAATGCGACCGAACATACGTTTCGCGGTTATTTAAGTCAACTGATTGAGGCGATTGCGCCCGATATTCTTGCCACGAATGAGCCCAAACGCCAAAAATGTGGCGCGCCAGATTACATTTTGACTCAAAAAGGCATTCCGATTGGCTACATCGAAGCAAAAGATTTGAATGATAAAGACCTTGCGGGGGAAAAAAAATCGGGCAATAAAGAACAATTTGACCGTTATAAAGCCTCTTTGCACAATTTAATTTTTACGGATTACCTTGATTTTAGATTTTATTTGGGTGGGCAGTTTGTAACTCAAATTGCGATTGCGCAAATGACGGAGAAAGGGATTGTTCCGATGCCAGATCATTTTGCAACGTTTACGCGGTTGATTCAAGATTTTTGTATTCCGAAAGGGCAAACCGTGAAAAGTAGTCGGCAATTGGCGGAAATGATGGCGGGTAAAGCGCGTTTGCTCGCCGACGTGATTGAAAAAGCGTTACTTTCGGATGAAGCGTCGCATGAAAATTCGACGTTGCAAGACCAGTTTTTAGCGTTTCAACAAATTCTGATTCACGATATTACGCAGAAGGCTTTTTCGGATGTGTATGCGCAAACGATTGCTTATGGTTTGTTTGCGGCGCGCTATCACGACCCGACGTTGGATACGTTTTCGCGGCAGGAAGCGGCGGAATTGATTCCGAAATCGAATCCGTTTTTGCGCAAACTCTTCCAATATATTGCGGGTTTTGATTTGGACGATAGGATTCGCTGGATTGTGGATAACCTCGTGGAAATCTTTTTGGCGTGTAATATTGTCGAACTTTTACGGGATTTTGGCAAGGAAACCAAGACGGAAGACCCGATTATTCATTTTTACGAGACGTTTTTGAGTGAATATGACCCGCTTTTGCGCAAAGCGCGGGGGGTTTGGTACACGCCACAACCTGTCGTGCAGTTTATCGTGCGGGCGGTGGACGATATTTTGAAATCGGAATTTGATTTGCCGAAAGGCTTGGCGGAGCATGCCAAAACCAAAGTGAAGGTGTTGCAGCAGGGCAAAAAGGTGGAAAAGGAGTTACATCGGGTTCAAATCCTCGACCCTGCGACGGGGACGGGGACGTTTTTGGCGGAAGTCGTCCAACAGATTTATAAAAAGTTTAAAGGGCAAAAAGGAATTTGGAACAGTTATGTCGAACAACATTTAATCCCGCGCTTGCATGGGTTTGAATTGTTGATGGCGAGTTATGCGATGGCGCATTTGAAACTCGATATTTTATTGGGCGAAACGGGGTTTAAACCCACGAAAGAACAGCGTTTGCGCATTTATTTGACCAATTCTTTGGAAGAACATCATCCAGATACGGGTACTTTGTTTGCCAATTGGCTCAGTACGGAGGCGAATGAGGCAAATCATATTAAACGAGATTCGCCTGTGATGGTCGTCATGGGGAATCCGCCGTATTCGGGCGAAAGTGCCAATAAAGGACAATGGATTTCGGATTTGATGGAGGATTATAAAAAAGAACCTGAGGGCAAAGAGAAGTTGAAGGAGCGCAATCCCAAATGGATTAATGATGATTATGTGAAATTCATTCGGTTTGGGCAACATTTGATTGATAAAAATGGGGAAGGCGTTTTGGCGTT
>JBDKKX010000619.1:0-3317 GCA_039795795.1 Bacteroidota bacterium
AGCTATCTTGCATGGCGCGGCAGATTGCTTTACTAAATTTGGTTACGAAAAGACGACTTTAGATGATATTGGAAAAAGTGCCGCACTTAATAAAGCTTCGATTTATTACTATTTCAAAAATAAAGAGGAGATTTTT
Organism: Bacteroidota bacterium; assembly: GCA_039795795.1. Lineage (GTDB taxonomy): Bacteria > Bacteroidota > Bacteroidia > Chitinophagales > Saprospiraceae > JAAFJT01. Next base: position 137 of record JBDKKX010000619.1, read on the forward strand.
AGTGCCGTCGCTTTGCAAGAAGCGGAAACGTATATTGGAGAATTACAATCTAAAACTCATCGAAAACGAGGTTTAGAAAGCAAGATTATTTTCTACTTAACCGAACGTATTAAAAAATACAATGAAGTAGTGACTTTGCACCGGCTTTCGTTAAGCAATGTGAACGGAGTGGAAACGGTTTTCAATGATTTGTACAGGGCGATTAAGGAGCGCGAAATTCAATTTATTCAAAGTTTGCTGGAAAAAGGATTAGAAAAAAAAGAAATTACAATTCAATTGGATTTGTATGAAATTTCTACAAATTTGTTTGTGATTTCGGACGCGCTTAAATATGAAGCGTTACGCACTAAAAAAGCGCGTTACAAAGGAGATATTGACGTTGCAAATGTACCTCAAAAAATAGCTTTTCTTATTCGATTGATTTTGAAGGGTTTATGCTGTTCAAAGGACAAAAAATAAGAAGGTTCGTATCACAAAAAAATTATTATCACCATTTTAAAATTTTCTATGGAGCAAAACGGGGTGTGGCAAGAGGCGTTTAAAGTGTACGCCTACATGACCGATAAACATCATCAACTGACTCTTTATTCGATTGCAAACTGCTTGCAAGAGGTCGCGGGCAATCATGCAGCATCTCATGGACTTGGCTTTGTAGGAATGCAGGAACGAGGGTTGTATTGGGTACTTAATAGATTGAAAATCAATATTTTGCGTTCTGTAATGAACGGCGAAATGGTGACAATTCGGACTTGGGTAAGCGAGATGAAACCTTTTTCTCATCGCCATTTTGAAGTGTTGGACGCGGATGGGGCAGTGGTAACGATGGCATACGCGCTTTGGGTGCCGATTGATGCAACGACACATCGTCCGAAACGGTTTGAAACCAATGAAATGTTGACCGTGAAAACGGGCGCGGAAATGACTGAGCCTGAAAAATTGCGTGAGTTGGAAGGCAATTGGCGTAGGTGCGCGGACCGACCTATTTTGTTCAGCGATTTGGACAGTATTGGGCATGTTAACAATGCAAAGTATGTCGGTTGGATTATGGATGATTTTAAGAAAGATTATGAAAAATTTGAGTGTAAATCATTGATTATCAATTATTCAGGCGAGGTTTTTTTGAATGACCGGGTAGAGATTTTTTACATTTTGAAGGATAGGACGTTGGAATATATGATGAAAATTAAGAAAAGCGGGCAAATGGTTGCTCGGGCTAAATTGGTCTTTTGAATTCGGATTAAATAAGATTTTGTAGGATTAAATGGGATTGATTTAAAGAATTGTTAGGATTTTATCCTATCCTGATAATTCTTTAAATCAATCCCATTTAATCCTAAAAAAATCCTATTTAATCCGAATTCAAACTTTTTTTGCCTCATTCCAAAGCGCGTCCATTTCAGCGAGCGTCATTTCTTGTATAGGCTTCGCCGAATGATTTTCGACATATTCAAATCGCTTTTTAAACTTTTTATTGGTTCTTTCCAACGCAGATTCAGGGTCAACGCCAATGAAACGAGCATAATTGACCAATGAAAACAAAACATCTCCAAATTCATCTTCCATTTTATCCTGCGATTGCAATGTGATTGCCTCGTGTAATTCACCGATTTCTTCCTGTACTTTTTCCCAAACTTGCTCTTTATTTTCCCAATCGAAACCCACTTTAGCTGCTTTTTCCTGCATCCGAAACGATTTAACAATTGCAGGCAAAGCGCGAGGAACGCCCGCCAAAACCGATTTTTTGCCTTCTTTTAATTTCAATTGTTCCCAATTTCGCTTCACTTCTTCCTCATCTTTGACTTTTACATCTCCATAGATATGGGGATGCCGAAAAATTAATTTTTCACATTCGGTATGAATTGCGTCTGCAATGTCAAATTGCCCTTGTTCGTCACCGATTTTAGCATAAAAAATCAAATGTAACAAGACATCTCCGATTTCTTCTTTTAAACCTTTCCAATCCTTATCCGCAATTGAGTCCGCTAATTCATAAGTTTCTTCAATCGTTAGAGAGCGCAAAGAATGAATCGTTTGTTTTTTATCCCAAGGACACTTTTCGCGCAATTCATCCATGATTTTTAATAATCTTATGAACGCATCTGCTTTGTCTTTGAATGAATTATGTGGCATTTAGATATTCTATTTTATTTTTAAATAAGCATGATTTTCTTTGAATAGCGCACAAAGGTATTTGAAATTGAGTTGTAATGATTCCTTTTTTTAAGATTTTTCATCAAAAAAGGCTAATTTTGCGGGTCAAAAAAATTCCTTTTTAAACAAAGTGTCTTAAAAACAAAAGCAAATGAGTCGAAAAATCGTCGCGGGTAACTGGAAAATGAATAAAACCGCTTCTGAAGCCTTGTTATTGGCAAAAGAAATAGAACAACGGGATTTGCCGTCGGATGTAACGGTCATTTTAGCCCCTCCTGCTGTTTACTTACAAAACATTCGTCAAGTTTTGGGCAATAAAGCAGGATTATATGCTGCTGCACAAAATTGTCATCACGAACAACGCGGTGCCTTTACAGGTGAAATTTCCGTTGAAATGATTAAAAGCATTGATATTCAACATGTTATCATTGGACACAGTGAACGCCGTGAGTATTTTAAGGAAACCAATGCGATGATTGCTAAAAAAGTAGATTTGCTTTTAGCAGAAGGGATGACTCCAATTTTTTGTTGTGGAGAACCCCTGCCGATTCGGGAAAAGGGTAAACATGTTAAATACGTTGCGACGCAAATTAAAGAGAGTTTATTTCACCTTGCACACGCGGATATAAAGAAAATCGTGATTGCGTATGAACCGATTTGGGCAATTGGCACAGGTTTGACAGCCACTCCAGAACAGGCTCAGGACATGCATTTTGAATTGCGAAAAGTGATTCGTAAGAAATATGGTAATGAAATTGCAGATAATATCAGTATTTTATATGGCGGAAGTTGCAATGCGGCAAATGCAAAAACGCTTTTTGCGCAACCCGATATTGATGGCGGCTTGATTGGGGGCGCGTCTTTGAAGGCTGCTGATTTTTGTACGATTGTGCATTCGTTTTAAGCACAGTTGAAAAATCAAATAAGGTTTATGAATTTGTAGAGACGCGATTTATCGCGTCTTGCCCCAGAAAGCGTCTTGCCCCAGAAAGCACGAATTCTGTATTCGGTTGGGCAAGACGCTTTCTGG
>JBDKKX010000620.1:0-3317 GCA_039795795.1 Bacteroidota bacterium
CACCTGAAAGATAAATCGTATTAATCCAAACAATTTGATTCAAAATAAGGGGCGACCAATCTAAATCAGCACTTAAATCTTGAGCATAAAGCAGCGTATCGCCTTTCAAATCGTTAATATGTAAACCATTGACAACCAATGAGCCATTGTAATCAAAATAAAATTTTTGTAATTCAACCTTCGTATGCAGCGCGTCCGACAAGGCATGGGTCACTTTGCTCACTGCCCAAGTTTGCACGGTCTCCAATCGGAATAAAAACACTAATGCTATCCAAGCTCCGATAAGGTAAAACGCAACCTTTCGCGTCCAGCGCAACGTCCGTTTCCATAAAGGCGGGCGGCGAGACAACGTAGGGACTGTTTCAGAAGGCGTATTATTTTCAGAAACAGGCGTTTGTTCAGGCGGAATATTAGGTTGTTGCTCCAACATTGTAAGTTTCGTTCAAATTTTGAACCACAAAAATTTTTTTTTTAGAACAAAAGTTACAAAGAAATCAAAGGGAACAAAAGTTTTTTTAGAACAAAAGTTACAAAGGAACAAAAAAAGAACAAAAGACTTTTGTTTTCTTTGATTCTTTTGTAACTTTTGTTCTAAAAAAAACTTTTGTTCTCTTTGATTACTTTGTAACTTTTGTTCTAAAAAAAATAATTAACTGGGTTGCAATGCAGCAAATTGTTTTTCATATAAATTTCTATACAATCCGTCTTCCCGTTGTAACAATTCTTGATGTGTTCCAAATTCACGGACTTCCCCCTTGTCCATCACCATAATATAATGTGCATGTCGAATCGTACTCAACCGATGCGCAATGATAATCGAAGTCCGTTTCGCAATCAATTGCTCAATCGCATATTGAATCACCCCTTCCGTTTCTGGGTCAATGGAAGAAGTAGCCTCATCCAAAATCAAAATATCGGGGTCACAAACCAAAGCGCGCACAAAAGAAATCAATTGCCTTTGACCCATACTCAAAGTAGCCCCGCGTTCCATGACTTGATAATCATATTGATTAGGCAACTTATTTATAAATATATCTGCACCAATCATTTGTGCTGCTTCGATTACTTTTGCCCTCGAAATCGAAGGGTCACGCAAAGTAATATTATCCATCACCGTCCCCGAAAATAAAAAGACATCTTGCAAAACCACAGAAATCCTACGCCGATAAGTCGTCAAATCATATTGTCGAATATCCACTCCATCCGCCTCAATTACCCCATTTTGAATTTCATAAAAACGGCTCAATAAACCCGTAATTGTCGTTTTGCCCGAACCTGTGCTGCCCACAATCGCTAAAGTTTCCCCATATTTTAAGGTGAAACTTACATTTTTCAATACTTTATTCTGCAAATCATAAGCAAAATCAACATTTTTAAACTCTACATTCCCTTGTAAACGATTTACAGGCAATTTTCCAGTGGCTTCATCAAAACTCGAATCGTCCAACAAATTAAAGACGCGTTCTGCTGCAACCATGCCCATTTGCAACACATTAAACTTATCCGCCAACGTCCGAATCGGGCGAAATAACATATTCAAATAAACAGGAAACGCGACCAACACGCCTAATGTAATCTCATGCCCAATCACGCCCCGCGCCCCATACCAAACCATCAAGCCCAAAGCCGCCGCCGAAACAATTTCAACCAACGGAAAAAAGACCGCGTATGCAAAAATAGCATCTAAATTTGCCTGCGTATATTGCCGATTAATCGCTTTAAAACGTTGTTTTTCACGGTTTTCTGCATTAAAAATTTGGATAATCTTCATTCCAGAAATATGCTCTTGGAGGAAAACATTCATTGCTCCCACTTGATTGCGCACTTGCTGAAAAGACTTTGCTACCTCGTTTTTAAACCAACGCGCCCCAAAAAGCAAAAAAGGCAAAACCGTCATGCAAACCAACGTCAATTTCCAACTCGTCCAAAACATAATCCCTAAAATCACGATTAAACTCAACAAATCCGCAACAATCGTAATAATGCCTTCGGAAAAAACGCTGTTAATCGTTTCAATATCATTAATCGTCCGCGTCGTGGAAGTGCCAATCGCCGTTTTATCAAAGTATGATAAATTCAACTGCGTAATATGTTTAAATACACGAACCCGCAAATCTTTTATAACCGATTGTCCTAAAATACTGGTTGAAAAGTTAAAAATATACAATAAAATTGTCTCGAAAATCAACAAAAAGATGAGTAAGATGGTCATTCGCGTCATGCCTTGAATGTCAAATTTGAAAATATGTTCATCGACCATTTGTTGAATCAAGTACGGTCTCACGCTGGACAACGGAGCAAGCACGATGGCTAAAATAGCGGCTCCGACGAATAATCCCCGATACGGAGTTGCCAAAGCGATGATGCGCCAAAATAGCGGCGCGTTGAATTTCTTTTTCGTAGGCTCCATTGCTATTCATTAATGATAAATGATGAATGATAAATGATGAATTGATGAATATTTTTGTATCTGAATATCAATCAGTTGCAAAAAATATATATTTATCATTCATCATTTATCATTCATCATTCTTTATACGTCAAATGTAATTTCCACTTCAGATGTCGTGGGTCGCGCTTGGCAAGTCAAAATATAGCCTTGCGCGATTTCGTCATCATCTAAGGCAAAACACGCGTCCATAGACACTTTGCCCTTCAAAACTTTCGCCATACACGTCGAACACGCGCCCGAAGTGCAGGAATAAGGGGGATCTTTTTTTAATGCCATCAGCGTTTCCAACACCGTTTTGTTCTTGGCAACGCCTGTTACTATCGTTTCACCATTCAAATAAACCGTTACTTTCGCGCCAGAAACCCCATTTGCAGCAGCGGTCGAAGCGGGAACAGCCGCATTTGCATTGACAAAATGCTCTTGATGAATCGTTTTTTTATCCACACCCCGTTTTTCCAACGTTTCCACCACCGCTTTCATCATCCCTTCGGGTCCGCAAGTAAAATAAGCGGAATCCCGACTACGCGGCGGATTATTCGTCAAAAATTTCTCAACTACTTGATTATCAATGCGTCCGACGCTGCCTGTCCAACCAATTGTTGCCTTTTTGAACAAACCCGATAAACCACCCGACTTCGTTTTTAAAGGCTGACTCAGGATATATTCCACAAAAATCTGACCTGCATACCGTTTTTCGAGCGCGTCTAATTGATTTTTAAAAATAATCGAAGCCTCGTCTCGATTCCCGTACAAAAGGAAAACAATACTTTGCGGTTCTTGTTCTAAAATTGTTTTTAAAATCGACATTAATGGCGTAATTCCACTGCCCGCACCAAACAAATAGTAGTTTTTCCGCTTACTCACA
>JBDKKX010000621.1:0-3313 GCA_039795795.1 Bacteroidota bacterium
GGATTTTTTCTTGTCCTTCCGTAGGAAACTCAGATTCCTACGGAAGGACAAGAAAAAATCCGTACGAATCGGTGAAATCCGTAAAATCCGTACATCCGTTTGTATCGTAATTTTCCAAAGCGGAAATTTCTGTATTTTAAAACGTTATTCTTTTATTCATTTCGACTCAAAATATTTTATCATGAGTGAAAAAACATCCCTTTTTAAGAAAATTTTAAAAGGTACTTTTATCAGTATATTTGTCTTGTTGATTGGCGCGATTGCAGCACCGTTTTTGTTCAAAGACAAGATTTTGGAAAAAGTCAAAATGGTCATTAATGACAAGGTGAACGCCAAAGTTGATTTTAAGGAAGTTGATATTTCGGTTTGGCGGCATTTTCCGAGCATTAGTTTCGGTTTGAAAAATCTTAATGTGTTGGGTATCCAAGCGTTCGATGGCGTTAAATTATTGGGCGCGGACAATTTTGATATTACGATGGATTTTTGGTCGGTTTGGTCGGGCGGGAATCCTTATAAAGTCAATTCTATACATTTGGATAAACCCTATATCAATGTGGTTACGTTGAGCAATGGAAATGCGAATTATATGATTACCAAACCCGATACGGTTAAAAGTCAAGCACCTGCGACGGCTTTTAAACTCAATTTGAGTGAATATTCTATCAAGGATGGACACATTATATATGATGATAGAAAAGGAGGGATTTATACGGATTTGGATCATATCAATCACAATGGTAGCGGCGATTTAGCAACGGATTTGTATGATTTAAAAACACATACAGATATAAAATCCTTTACCTGTAAAATGGGTTCAATGACTTATTTGAGTAAGGCGAAGGCGAATTTGGATGCTAAATTCAATGTGGATATGAAAAATATGAAATTCACTTTGAAAGATAATTCGGCGCAACTCAATGAAATGAAATTAAATTTGGATGGTTGGCTGCAAATGTTGAAAGAAGATATGAAGATGGATTTTAAATTCAACGCGCCTTCTAACGATTTTAAAAATTTGCTTTCTATCATTCCGGGGGCTTATACGGATAAGTTTAAAGACGTTAAAACGAGTGGGAAATTCAAGTTTGATGGTTTTGTGAAAGGTACTTATAATGGTGTGAAAAATATTTTGCCTGTTTTTAGCATCAATACGCTGGTTGAAAATGGTCAATTTCAATATCCTTCGCTGCCGTTAGCGGTGACAGATATTCATACAGATATTAAAGTGTTGAGTCCGAGTAGTAATTTTGATGAAGTGGCGGTGGATGTTCCTAAATTTCATATTAAATTGGGTACGAATCCGTTTGATGCTATTTTCCACCTCCGTACGCCGATGAGTGACCCTGATGTGGATATGAAAGCGAATGGGCTTTTGAATTTGGCGGATTTGTCCAAAGCGTTTCCGATGGAAAATATTCAAAATTTGAATGGTTTGATTACTGCGAATTTGGCGGTGAAAACGCGGATGTCGTATATTGATAAAAAACAGTATGAAAAAGTCAATATGGCGGGCGGTTTAAAAACGGAAAACATGAATGTTGCGATGAAGGATATGCCTGCGGTTTTTATCAATGCAATGTCTATGAATTTTACGCCGAATAATGTGAAGTTGGATAATTTTGATGGTAAATTGGGCAAATCGGATTTGCGCGCCAATGGTACGATTGATAATATTTTGGCATATTTCTCTCCGAATCGCACAATGACGGGTAATTTGACGGTTAATTCTAATTTTTTTGATGCGAATGAGTGGCTGAAACCGACTCCTGCGGCTGCGACGACGGCTAATACGGGCAAAACAGCAACGGATGTGCCGCCTGCAAAGCCGTTTGACCGATTTGATTTTACCATCAATGGGCAGATGAATAAAATTTTATATGAAAAATATGATATAACCAGTTCGGTTGCGAAAGGGCATTTTACGCCCAGTAAATTTTTATTGAGCGATTTTGCGACGACGATTAATGGTTCGGATGTGCGCGGAAAAGGCGTTTTGAATAATGTGTTTAATTGGATGTTTGATAAACAAACGTTGAGTGGGGAATTGAATGTGGCATCGAATTATATGGATTTAAATCAATTTATGACTTCGCAACCTGTTGCTACTCAACCGAATACAGCTCCAAATACGGCTACCGAAGTGCTTAGAATTCCGAATAATATGGATTTGGTTTTGACGGCAAATATGAAAAAAGTGCTTTACACGAATATGGATTTGTCAAATATTACAGGTAAAATTTTAGTGAAAGACCAAACGGTACGGATGGAAGGGGTGAATATGAATACGTTAGGTGGTGCGATTGGCATGACGGGTGGTTATGACAGCAAACCTCAAAATCCTAAATTTGATTTTGCTTATAATTTTAAAGGGATAGACTTTCAAAAATCTTTTAATACGTTTAATACGTTCCAAAAATTAGCTCCGATTGGACAATATGTGAATGGAAAATTTGATAATGAATTGCATATGACGGGGGAATTGGGTAAGGATATGATGCCTAATTTAAATACGTTGACAATGGATGGTTTTTTGCATACGATTCAAGCGGTGATTTCTGGTTTTAAACCGTTGGAAGAGATTGGGAATAAATTAAATATGGAGGAATTGAAACGATTTGAGTTTAAAGATACGAAAAATTGGTTGGAAGTGAAGCATGGGAATATGATTATTAAGGAATTTGACCAAAAAGTGAAGGATATTGCGATGAAAATTAGTGGTACGCATAGTTTGACCAATGAAATGAATTATATTATCAAGGCTAAAATTCCGCGCAAATTGTTGGAAAAGAATCAACTTGGAGCAGCAGCGAGTTCGGGCTTCAATGTTTTGTTGAAGGAAGCGGGTAAATATGGGGTGAATATTCAAAATAGTGCTTTTGTGAATGTGCAATTTAATTTGACGGGTTCTTCGCTCGCGCCCAAAGTGGCGATGAAAGTGTTGGGTGGCGATGGTCAATCGACGGTTCAAGAGGTGGTGAAAGACCAAGCAAATGCGGTGGTGAATAAGGCAAAAGATTCTGTTGCGACGCGGGCGAATCAGGAATTGGATAAATTGAAGGAAAAGGCGAAGCAAGAAGCGGATAAAGCGGTGGAGGCTGCGACGCAAGCTGCCAAAGCGAAAGTGGAAGAGGCAAAAGCAAAAGCGGCGGAAGAACTTAAAAAACGGGCAGGTGAAGTTGTGAAAGATAAAGTTGGGCAGGAAGTGGGCAAAAAAGTGGATGAGCAGCTGCAAAAAGTGGGTGGGGATAAGTTGAAAACGGAAACGGATAAGTTGAAAAATAAATTAGACCAATGGGATCCGTTTGGGAAGAAA
>JBDKKX010000622.1:0-3313 GCA_039795795.1 Bacteroidota bacterium
CTTCGGGATTATCCTTGTCCAACAAACCCGCACAAGTTTCTATCAACATGCCCGTTTCATTCCCATTGAGGTAAGTGGGCATCCGAAATTGTCTGGTTAGAATGACCGTTTTTTGCGCCCGATTGTACAGCAAAATCGTTGCGCCATTGCCTCGGTCATAAATTTCTCGACTTTGGGTTTGCCACTCACCGTTTTTTTTCCGAAACTCAAAATTGGCTTTGCGTAACATATACCAATTGTCGGAAAGCAATTTTAATTCTATATTTTTTATATTTGGATTTTTCATTTTTAAAAATATTTTATTTTGAATTTAGTTTAAATGGCAAAAAATTTTTTAATGATTCGCATTTTCCAAAACGAAAATTGCTTTAAATTATAAATCAATTCAATATTACTTTTCTGAACGTGAGCGAAACCCGTCGTGCCCGAATGATTTTTTGTCCTTGCCAAATGTCCATTTTTACTGCTTTGATGCCATGTTGCCAATCGTATCGCGCAATGCCTTTCATTACAATAGCACTTCTGGGTTCTAACAAAATAGGAATTATTTCCGACCGATTGTGACCATTCGTAAATTCTATGCAGCAAGCCGAACCTAAACTAATAGATGCAATGCCATCTTCAAAACACGGTTCACAGTCAATATGGTTCGCAATACCTTGTCCTGGCAAATACTCATTAATAATCAATTGGTCTGGTTCCTGCTTTATCAGGTCTTGCGCTAATAATTTTTGCCCGATTTGGATTGCCCAATTCGGTAATGCACCTATTTTCATAGACAAATCAATATTTCGCTTGCGATAATTGTACTTGTAACCGTAATGTTGAACCCGTCGTTTCAAATCATTCAACCATTCATTCTTATCTATCGATTCCAACAAATTTTGTTGTTCTTCGACGGTTATGAAGGCGGGAATGTATGTCAAACCTTCGATTGGATTGGTTTTCCCACCTTCGAGCATTGAAAATAAGTCCATTTTTGAAATTTTATGGATAGTGTAGAGCGAATGGGAACGCGGATTTGGGCGTTTTTTTATTTTTTCGTAGGTTTCAAGCCGTAATTTCCAAAAAAAATCCGTGCAAATTCGCCCCGCCCGAATCCGCGTCCTCCGCGTTCCCATTCGCTCTCCATTTGATTTATTTTTTAATTTTTTGAATCACAAATATCAACATAATCACAAACAACAGCAATGAAAATAAGAGTCCAACGCGCAGGGAATATACATCTGCTAAGTAGCCAATCACAGGCGGTCCCACAAAAAAGCCACTATAACCAATGGTCGTAGCCATCGCAATCCCGACGCTTGGCGTAACACCCTCTGTATTGCCCGCCGCCGAATAAACAATCGGCACTATCGTCGCAATGCCCAAACCCACGATAAAAAAACCTGCCAAAACCGTCCACGGATGGATAAATGCCAAAGCCAATGATAATCCTAAAATGGCTAATAAACTGCTGATAATCAATTGTTTGCGTTGACCATATTTTTCGGTAAAAGCATCTCCAAGCAATCGCCCAATCGTCATCGCCGACGTAAATGCACCAAAAGCTAAAGCAGAAAATGCTTCATCTTGTCCAATCATTTTGTGCATGTAAATCGCAGACCAATCGCCCACCGAACCTTCGCCTGTCATCCCGCAAAATGCAATGATACCCAAAGGTAAAATGGCTTTTGTAGGCAGCCGAAAAGTCGTATTTTCGGAGTCCTTTGGGGTTTCGCCTGTTGTGGAACTTAGTACATCATCTTTGATTAAGTGTAACGCCGCCCACAAAATGGCGAGCAAAGAAAGGCTTGAAACCGTTAAAAAATGATAAAAAAGTCCAATACTAAATTTTGCAAACAATGCTCCAAAACCCGCGCCGAGTGCCGTACCAATACTCCAAACCCCATGAAAAGAAGCCATAATCGGTTTTTGATACAGTCGTTCCACATAAACGGCTTGTGCATTCATTGCCACATCTTCCGAACCACCAAAAACGCCAAAAAGAAAAAATAGACTACCAATCAGCCATAAATTAGACAAAAGGGGGATGAATGGTATCGCACAAACAAAAGCAATCGCGGTTGCAATCGTCACGAACCGACTGCCAATGCGCAACGTTAAGAGTCCCGCAAAAGGCATTGCAGTCATTGCGCCTGCCGCCGAACATAATAAAATCGTTCCGAGGGTTGTATTAGAAACGCCATATAAAGTTTGGACTTCGGGCAGCCGCGCTACCCAATTGGCATATTGGAAACCATTTGTAAAGAAAAAAATTGAAACCGCTAAACGATTGATTTTCATATTGTTATGATAAAATAAATTTGCCACAAAGTACGCAAAGTTTCAAAAAGGGACGCTAAAATTCGAGGCAAATGGAATTCTCATGGGACTTTAACGCAGCAACTCTGCCCAAATGAGGGGCTTGGGCAATTCTAAATTGCTCAATTCAAGGTGAATAACCCGTCTTTTTTGTTGATTTTCAGTGCGTTTGGAACTATGCCAAATTAACGGTTACAGGTTTGAGAACGGCTAATGCACGGGTTGTGAAATTATTATCGTTATACATGATAAATATTTTGTTAATAAAGTATAGTTTAGAACCACAAATCGCTATCTTTTAAGAGCAAATTTACGATTTTTAGCTCAAAAAGCAATAATTTTAACAAAAAGGGTCGGTGAAATTCCAATTTTAATTCTTTTTTTGAATCCTCTGCACCCACATTCATAAAAATAGCTTTTCTCTTAAAGAATTATTAATTTTTATAATATTAATTTTAAGATAAATTTCTGGCATTTCTGTCCCACTTTCGATAAGCCGCAATCAAATTAAATAAACTTTTTCCTTAAAAATTTATTTAGTTTGCGGAAAGTTTTTAATTTTGTCCAAGAATTAGCGAATATTCGCTAAAATTTTTAAACTTATATGGATAAAAAACAATTTCAGATTGCACAGGTGAATGTCGCTCGTTACATCGCACCGCCTGGCGACCCAATTTTGGATGATTTTGTTGCCCAAATTGATGGCATCAATGCTTTGGCAGATACAAGCCCTGGATTTGTGTGGCGATTGAAGTCGGAATATGATAATGATGCGCTTTCCTTGCGTCCGTTTGAGGATGAACGCATTTTAGTGAATTTGTCGGTTTGGGAAGATGTGGAAAGTTTAAAACATTATGTGTATAAAACGGCTCATGCTGCCGTCATGCGCGACCGAAAACGATGGTTTGAACGCATGCAAGAGCCTTCTATGGCAATTTGGTATATTCCAAAAGGGCATATTCCAACGATTGCAGAAATGAAAGAACGTTTAAATCATATTCAAAAGCAT
>JBDKKX010000623.1:0-3308 GCA_039795795.1 Bacteroidota bacterium
AATCCCAAAAAAATCCTATTTAATCCTAATTCCACCGCCCACCGCTTCATTAAAGAATCGCATGAACTCAAAATTTTTGTATAATTTCTTCAGAACAAAAGTTACAAAATCCATAAAAATAAAGCAAAATTGCAGTTTTTTTGGATGGATTTTGCAATTTTTGTTCTGAAAAAAGCATACAATGTTGCCTAATTCGCGCCCCTATATAAAATATTATTTTAATCTCTTTTCGACCTATTCATCAATCAATCTTCCCGTTTCCTCTTAAAAAAGACCGTTTACCCTAAAACAAGTACAAATGGGCGATTCCAAACATAATAAAAAAAATGGCATGTATTTTGCTATACACACTCATAAACTTTATTTTTGTCGCTTTTTTGTGCCTAAAAAATTGAATTTCATTGTTTTATGTTTTTGTTTTTAACAAATATTTAAAAAAAATATTTGTTAATTCACGATAAAAAATTGACAATCTCACCAAAAAACTACTAAACTTGTGGGGTATTTGGAATTTTTTTTAGCCAAATTTGTTAAATTTGCCTCCCCATTGCAAGTTTAGAGTTGGACAGACGAAACCAAATCAACGGATACAACCAAATTGTTAAAAAATTAGTGTGTAAAGGTAATGCGTTTTCACCGTGAAATTTCCATCATTTATTATCAAAAATCAGTAATCATACCATGTTAAAACAAACTCAAAGCCTAAAAATGTTGCAAAAGTTGTCGCCGCAGCAAATTCAGTTGATGAAACTGCTGCAAATCCCGACCGCAACATTAGAACAGCGCATCAAAGAGGAGTTGGAAGCCAATCCTGCTTTGGAAGAAGGCGAAGATTTCGAGGAAGGTTTTTCAGCTTCGGAAGAGGAAGCCTATCGGGAAGAAGCGTCTTCCGATGATTACGCGGAGGAGGAAGTGCCTTTGCGCGAAGATCAATATGAATTGGACGATTATTTGAACCAATATATTGAGGATGACCCTTCTTCATATAAAACAAAAGGCGAATCTTATCAGCCCGATGAGGAGGAAAAGACGATTCCGATTGCGGTGGAAAGCTCTTTTCATGAGTATTTGGCGCAACAATTGGGGCTTTTGAAATTGGAAGAGCGTCAAGTGCGCATTGCGATTCAGATTATTGGCAGCATTGATGATGATGGTTATTTGCGTCGTCAACCTGAAAATATTGCGGATGATTTGCTTTTTGCACAGAATATTGAAACGGATGAAAAAGAAATTAATTTTTTATTGAGCAAAATTCAGCGTTTTGACCCGCCGGGGATTGGTTCGCGGGACTTGCGCGAGTGTCTTTTGTTGCAAATTGTGCATAAATTGGAGTCGGACGAGGTGTCCGAAGAGGATAAAGTTTGTTTGAGAACGGCTTCTAAATTGTTGACGGATTATTTTGAAGAGTTTTCTAAAAAACATTATCCAAAATTGCAACGGCAATTGAATGTAACCGAAGATATTTTGAAAGGGGCGATTGATGAAATTTTGAAGTTGAATCCAAAGCCTGCAAGTGGACATGCGGGCAATGCAGAACGCAATATGCAATATATTGTCCCCGATTTTGCGATTGAAAACGCGGATGGTGTGTTGGAATTGCACGTTGATAGCCGAAATGTGCCTGATTTGCGGATTAGTGAGCATTATAAAGATATGTTAAAAGCATATAAGTATAATCGTGCGTTGAATCGTTCCGACCGTTTGCAGAAGGAAGCAGTCATGTTTATCAAACAAAAAATTGATTCAGCAAAGTGGTTTATCGACGCAATTCGGCAACGGGAACAGACGATGTTTAAGACGATGTATGCTATTATGCAATATCAATACCAATTTTTTTTGACGGGTGACGAAAAATTATTGCGCCCGATGATTCTGAAAGATGTGGCAGATGTGACAGGGTTAGATATTTCTACGGTCTCGCGAGTGGCGAATAGCAAGTTTGTTCAGACGGAATATGGAACAAAACGTTTGAAAGATTTTTTCTCTGAATCGTTGCAAACGAGCGAAGGAGATGAAGTTTCGACGCTTGAGGTGAAGAAGATTTTGACGGATATTATTGGCGAGGAAAATAAACGGAAACCGCTTTCGGATGAAAAATTGAAGAGTATTTTGTTGAAAAAAGGATATAATATTGCGCGGCGGACGGTGGCTAAATATAGGGAGCAATTGAATATTCCTGTGGCGCGCTTGCGAAAAGAGCTTTAGAATTAGGATTAAATGGGACTTTTATGGGATTAAATGGGATTGATTTTTTTTGATTTTTTGGATTATGTTGCAAATCAAAAAAATTAACCTCGTTTAATTCCATAAAAATCTTATTTGATTTTAGTTTTGGACAATGAAAAATCCTTCACGACCTTGTGGCTGATATAAAGGCATCAAAATCCGTCCAGCAGCAGGCGACAAAACGCGCCCATTTTTATCATTCGCCAACCATTGCCCCTTTTCAATCGGCTGAAAATTCCGAAAACCAGGGCGCATCCGAAATTCATCCACGTCTGAAATCCGATGCACATATTTTAAATCTACCATAAAAGGTAAACTTTCTGCTGGAAATTCATTGTCTTCTGCCAAAATCGCATCTGTAAAAAGACTTGATTCAATGCAATTGGCATGACGTAATAAATTGAAAATCACGGCTTTAGCTCTATCCGCAGAACGCGGGTCGTCGTGTTGTCCTGCTTCAAAAGCAGCAGCCGTACTCGGCACGCCAAAAGCTTCGCCATTGAAAAAATGCAAAGTCGTACCACTAATGCCCGTCATCATGCCCGTCACCACAGGTACGTGCAACGCCGCCGCTAACGAAACACTCGCCGCATCGATGTCGAACGGAATCGCAAAAATGCCGCCTTGCGCAGAGGTAGAATGTATATCCAATAAAAAAATCTTATCTGGTTGATAATCAATGATTTCGGCGCGAATCTCCGTTAATAATTCGTCCAATTCACGGTCTTCGGAGTCTCGAAAACGATAAGGCGGCATCAAAGCAGCCGCAATTTTTTGGATGGTAAACTGCCGATTCATGTCTTTGGCAACGAAGCGAACGCGTTTTTGAAAAGCGCGCAAATTGCCAATGAAGCCTACTAAACGACCTTCAAAGTTAAAACTTTGGTCATTTGTATCAACAATTTGCTTATATTCGTTCAACTGTTGAAAAACAGTTTGGAGGGCAAGTACGCCTGCGGGTTCGTTCCCGTGTAGCGCGCCGATGACGATGACTAAATTGCCCCGCCTTGTCCCGTCGAATCGTCCAATGAGTCGAGTAGATTTTAAATTGCTCAAAATTAAGGTTTTTCGTTTATGATTAA
>JBDKKX010000624.1:0-3303 GCA_039795795.1 Bacteroidota bacterium
TTATTCCAACCGAATGTATTTTTACATCCCTGCGCCCACTTCCATCCATCCCCCGCGCCCTTGAATTTTGCCATCCTGCACCAATGAGCCCTTCGGAATGACCAATGCCATCACAAAAAAGGTACAAAATGGATTTAAAAAGCTATCTTTGCCGCATTCTATCACCTTAAAAACGTTGTTCCATGTTAAGCAATTTAGATAATGAAGTCGTTTTTAAAAAAGCATTTACGGATAAGATTGTCTTTCAATGTTTTGTGAAAGACATTTTAGGGATTGACGTGCAAGTCGGCAAAATCGAAACCGAAAAACGGTTTAATCCCAAAATCGGCAATATTGATTTTGAATTGGATATTTACGCCGAAAGCGTGGATAAACGCATTTGTATTGAACTCCAAAAAGTGCAATATGATTACACGTTTGACCGCTTTTTACACTATTTTGTGATGCTCATAGCAGGGCAGCAGCAATCCGCCAAAGAATATACTGTGAATCAAACCGTCTATCAAATTTTGGTCATGACGTTGCCGTATACGCTCAAAGACTTGAATGGACGCACCTTGACGGATGAAATGTTGATTACCAATTTTACGACTCGAAATGCGGCGAAAGTCGAACGGCTATTATATCGTCATTCCTTTGTGACATTAAACCCGAACCATCGAGATCCCAGTACGCCGAAGCCCGTCAAGGATTGGATGGATTTCATCTATGAATCCATGCACAATCCGACGAATCCATCCATCAATCTCCAAAATACGGGGATTAAACGAGCTGCCGAACTTATTGAAGTTAACAAATTCACCCCGAAACAATTAGCCGCTAAAAAAAGCATTGAACAAGCCCGAAATGCTAAAATCGTCGGAGAAGAAGTGGCAAGATGGCAAGAACGAGTGAAGATGGCTAAAGAGATGAATACAAATGGTGCTTCTATAGAATTTATTGCGAAATGTCTCAAACAATCCATTGAAGAAACGCAACAAATGATTGATTTCACGGCTGAAAATGATCGAAAGCCTTTTTATTAAAAAGTTGATTTTCAATGCTTTATAAAAACGAAAGGTCGGCAACGTTGCAACGTCGCCGACCTTCTTATTCCAACCGAATGTATTTTTACATCCCTGCGCCCACTTCCATCAATCCCCCGCGCCCTTGAATTTTGCCATCCTGCACCAACGAGTCATATTTCCGCAACAACAAATAACTTTCGATTTGTTGCAAAGTATCCAGAATCACACCGATCATAATTAACACCGAGGTGCCTCCAAAAAACCGCGAAAACGCACTATTAATGCCGAATAAGCCCATAATCCCAGGCAAGATGGACAATAAGCCTAAGGCAATCGCACCCGGAAGCGTAATCCGAGTCGTCACCGCATCAATATATTCTGCGGTGCTTTGCCCGGGTTTCACGCCCGGAATAAACGCATTTTGACGTTTCAAATACTCCGAATATTGTTGTGGATTGATTATCAACGCCGTATAAACATACGTGAATATCACCACTAAAATAAAATACAAAATGTTGTAAACCGGCGACTGTACATCGCTCAACGCTTTGTAAATCCCAGAAGCCTGTCCATCTTTCGAGATAAATTGAATCGCCGTCGCGGGCAAAAACATCAATGCTTGCGCAAAAATGATCGGCATTACGCCTGCGGCAATCAATTTTATCGGTAAATAATCGCGGTTGCCCGCCGAAGGGAGGTTCGCTGCGCCGCGTCCGACCATTCGTTTGGCAAATTGCAATTGGATTTTGCGCACCCCTTGAATGATTAAAATAACCGCCGCTATCATCACAACCCATGCCGCCATCTCGAACACAAACAAAAAGCCACTGCGCAATCCAAATTCTGCTGCAATCGCTTTTGGCAAATTGTCGATAATGCCCGCCATAATGATAAACGACGTACCGTTACCCAATCCTTTCTCGGTAATCCGCTCGCCCAACCACATGGCGAATATCGTCCCTGCAGCCAGCGTTACGATCCCTGTAAACCAAAAAATCCCTTGGTTCAAGTTCGGCGCGACCGCTTGTTTGACGGTGATGTACGTCAAATACCCACTTCCTTGCACCAGCGTCACCGCTACGGCGAGGAGACGGGTCATCTGATTCAATTTTTTCCTGCCGGATTCTCCTTCATGTTGTTGTAGGCGTTGGAAATAAGGCACCGCGAAGCCCAATAATTGGATGATAATCGAAGCCGTGATATACGGCATCACTCCCAACGCAAATATCGAACCTTGATTAAACGCCCCTCCAGTAAATTGATTCAATAAACCGAAAAGGTCATTTGTACCTCGTTGCTCTGCAGCGGCTACCATCTTTGCAGGCACCACACCCGGCAACAAGACAAACGTTCCGAAACGATACACCATGAGCAAGCCCAAAGTATAAAGTATCCGATTCCGCAGTTCTTCGATTGACCAGATATTTTTAAGTGTAGTAAAAAACTTGTTCATCGTCGCTTATGGCTATTCAATGGTGATAGATCCGCCTTTTGCTTCGAGTGCCGCTTTCGCCGCCTCCGAGCAAGCGTGACCGCTAACCTTTAAAGCTCCTTTCAGCTCACCGCCTGCCAGAATTTTAACGCGGTCGTTCTTACTGATGACTCCTTGTTCAAAAAGGTACGCCATCGTAATTTCAGTAGCCCCTGTTTTATCAGCCAAGTCTTGAATCCGACCTAAGTTGATGCCCACATATTCTACTCGGTTAATGTTTTTGAATCCCCGTTTTGGCAAACGCATTTGCAAAGGCATTTGTCCGCCTTCGTAACCGCGTTTATTTTTGTGACCCGAACGGGCTTTATCTCCTTTATGACCTTTTGTCGCAGTCCCGCCATGACCAGTGCCTTCCCCTCTACCTATCCGTTTGACGCTGTGCGTTGAACCTTTTGCGGGTCTAAGATTATGTAATTCCATGATTCTGAATCAAATATACGAACCTTTTTTGGAACGGTTCGTTGTTATGGAAACATTTTTTTTGAATGAATGTGTAATGCGTTGTAAATCGTTGTTTTACGACTACGCGCTTACTTCGGAGACTTCCAATAAATGAGCTACTTTTTTAATCATGCCCAAAATTTGTGGAGTGACCGTTTTTGTAACACTGTGATTCATACGACGCAATCCTAACGATTTAATCGTATCTTTTTGGTCTTTCGGACGACCTATCACGCTGCGAACTTGTTTTACTGTTATTTCAGCCATTTTTTTACTTTTTTAGACACAGATTTTACAGATTGGACAGATTTTCACAGATTTTTTTTAAAATATGTGAAAATATGTACAATCTGTAAAATCTTT
>JBDKKX010000625.1:0-3302 GCA_039795795.1 Bacteroidota bacterium
GAAACCAATTCCCAACCACTTTTGCGTCGATTATTGGGATACCGAACGGGCACAAGTTGGTCTTCCGTAAACGCATTTTCCGTTCCATCCACATCCAAATCCAACCGAAACGATAAAAAATGGTCGTGATACACGCCTACAAGGTTCGGCGCGACCAATCTACCCACTTTTGTTTCCGCAAGAGCCGTGTTAGAAGTCATATCCGTCGCTTTAACCCCTTTGACCGCATCCATCCCCGTCGCACCGACCTCAATGCGCAATTCTCCTTTCGGACTAAACACAAAATCAATCACATAATCGTAATTGCCCACAACAGGTATCATGCGCACGACTAATTCCGTTTCTGCACGACTTTCATGCGTTTGATTCACGATTTCGGCATGTCGCCAAAGCGGACGCGTCGTGTTTCGCTCGAAAATACCTGCAATTTCTTTGCTAACGGTGGGATTCCCCTTGTCATCCGAAAGGGTAGCGTCCAACAACAAAGCTTCCTTCGGAACGTCCAACCCGCGCACCAAAGTCGATGCTAACAGCCCAAAACCATATTCACCAATGTCCATGTAAGCGCGGAACGACCAATTCTCATCCGCATCCATATAAGGTACAAACATTTCATTCGCAGAAAGTTGATGCGCGACTTGATGTCCATCATACGAGACCATCGAAACGACGGGACCACATCGTTTATCCACCCGAAAATGAAATTTCCACTTATCCCAAAGGTAAAAACCAGCTTCTTTTTTAAAATTATAGCCATTTGGAGCAACATTTTCAACCTTATTTTGAGGAGCACGCTTGCTTGCAATGGTTTTTTCATCATAATCGTGATTGCCTTTGCTGACAGGAACGATGCCCGAATCAATCAATTTTATCACTTCTTGCTTATTCAAATCCACGACGGCAACCACACCTTCAATCGGTTTGCCCCAAACATTGCGGGAAACATTTTCCGTATCGAAAAACGGAACACGAAAAATCCGTTTTCCCGCCTCCAACGGGTCGGCAAAATAGCCTGCGGTCAACGGCGCGGCAACCAATTTATCAAAATTTTTATAACCCCGTTTTTGCATTGCGGCTTGCCAATGCGGGTCTTTTTTAGCGATTTCGCCTGCTGCCGCCCATTCTTCGAGCATAAGGCTCGGTTGAGCGCCTTCGATTTTCTGCCAAGAAGTGATTTTTTGAGCCGTCAAATCCACGATTGCTTCAAAAATATCACTATTTTGCTTAACAACGACTTGCGCTTGACGCGACATCGGCATCCCCGCTTTCCATGCCAAAACCCATGCTTTTTCAGGTTCTAACAATTTGATTTCGGGAAAACGCGTCAATGTATCCACCTTTTTGTTTTGAGTTAAAATGGCTTTGACCAAATGTAACTCATTGAGTGTCAATTCATCTAACGGATGCGTTGACACATTTTTTTCAGATGTTGCAGCAGGTTTTGCAACATCTACTTGTTTTTTAGGCTGCTGGCAACTCGCCAAAACACAGCTTATTACAATTGAATAATAAATTTTTTTGCTAATACGTAACATTGAGTTGGTAATTTTTGTCAATCAATATTGATTTTGCTGCAAATTACGCCAATTAATTCGTGCTATTATCTACTTGGCGGAATTTCCGCTAAAAAATTTTTATCAGTTTTCTGCTAATTTTTTGCTTAACTTTGCTGCAAAATACAATCAAAATGGTTAATGAAAAATTGAAATTGATATTCGGTTTAAAAGTCGCTTTCCTTCGCCGCCAAAAAAAATTGACCTATCAACAATTAGCGGATGATACAGGGCTTTCCGTCGCCTACTTGCACGACATCGAAAAAGGGAAAAAATATCCAAGAGGAGAAAAAATCGTCGCTTTGGCGAAAAGTTTTGAGGTGCATTACGACGAATTAGTGTCGTTGAATGCGGGTAAAAAGTTACAACCTGTTATAGATTTATTGGATTCAGAGGTTTTTCAAATGTTTCCGTTGGACAAATTTGGAATTAGTCGAGACAAATTGTTAGAACTTTTTGCGGAATCGCCTGAAAAATTGAATGCTTTTATCGGAACGATGCTTAAAATTGCTCGAAATTATCAGATGCAAACCGATAATATTTATACAGCCGCTTTGCGCAGCTATCAGGATATGCACGATAATTATTTTGAAATGTTGGAAAAAGCAGCAGATGATTTTAGGAAAGAAAATAATATTTTGATAAATTATGGTTTCAAGCCTGCTTATTTGGAAAATATTTTAAAAGAAAAATATCATATTGAGGTCAATCGGGATGAATTGACGAAACGCACTCAATTGAGTACGATTCGGTCGTTTTATGCACAAGGTTGGAAAACCTTGTTTATCAACAAAGGCATGAGTGAAGCCCAAGAAAATTTTTTAATTGCCCGTGAATTGGGTTTTCAATACCTCAAATTGTCGCCGCGCCCTGCGGAAACCATTATTCAAAAAGCAGAAAGTTTCGACCGATTGTTTAATAATTTTCAAGCATCGTACTTTGCATCGGCTTTGTTGATGAATGAAACGGATTGGTGCAACGATTTTAAAATATGGGCAGAACAATATAATTGGGACAGTTACAGCTTATTACAAATATTTGAAAAATACAATGTAACTGCTGAAATGTTTTTACAACGATTGACGAGTTTGTTGCCACGACATTTTGGTATTAATAATATTTTCTTTTTGCGGATAAAAAGTGATGACCGATTAGCGGGTTATCGGATGACGAAAGAATTACATTTGTCCAAATTGCATCAGCCGTATGCGACGGAAGCGCGAGAAGAACATTATTGCCGCCGGTGGATTTCGATTAGCATTATCAAACAATTTCAGACGTTGCGGCAGATTGACCAATCCAAAAATTTATTGGCGGATGTGCAGATTTCAAGGTATTGGGAGACGGATAAGGAATATTTGTGTATTTCGGTGGCGAAACCTGCCAATCCGAATCCGCGTGAAAGTGTGAGTGTGACGGTCGGTTTGTTGATAGATGATGCGGTTAAAAAACATTTTAAGTTTTTATTCGACCCGAATATGAAACGAAAAGTGGTGCATACGACGTGTGAACGTTGTTCGATACCCGATTGTGGAAGTCGTGCTGTCGCGCCGTCCGTGATTGAAATGGAAAATCGGAAAAAAGCGATTGAATCAGAATTAGCGAGTTTGGGAGGCATGGATGATATGAAAATTGTATAAATGGATTTTTTAATGGGAGGCGCTGGAATTAGGATTAAATGGGATTTTTTTGGGATTAAATGGGATTGATTTTTTAGGATTTATAGGATTGAAATGCTCAAATCCTATG
>JBDKKX010000626.1:0-3294 GCA_039795795.1 Bacteroidota bacterium
AATGGAATTTTTAAACATATAGTGGTATTTTTAAAGAATGATGAATGATAAATGATAAATGATGAATGATGAATAGCATAATAGATTGATTATTAATGAAATATAAAATTCATCATTCATCATTCATCATTCATCATTCCTTACGTTTAGATTTATATTTTTTATTTTCCGAATAAGGCGATTTGCCCCCTTTAAAATAGGCTTCTATAAAAGCGGTCGGAATCGTGTCTTTTAACAAAGTAGGGGTCGTTGCGATATGATTTCCGTGAAAATCATGGCATTGAAGGCATGTTTTCCAATTTTTAGCTTGAATCAATTGCGCATGAGGCACATCCAAAGGGTCATTTTCCAATTTGGTGTCTTGATGACAGTTGCTGCAATAATCAGACGTGCCTACGACGCGAACGCCCTGATGCTCGTTGTGACAACTTTTGCATTCCGTCGGTTGAATTGCGGCGCGAGCTTGCGCAAAACGAGGTTCTTCAAAACGCGCCACAGGATGACGGTCATTCGGGCGACTGTGACAATTGGCACAGACAGCATTATCCACAGGGCTTGTTCCGATACAAACATCTGTCTTGCGTTGTCCTAAGGAAAATTTTATTTTGGCTTGTAGCTGCTGCCGCAAAGAACCTTCTGTTTTGATGTGACAGTCTTCACATAATAATTTTTCATGTCCAGTGTTCATCGGACCGTGTTGCAACGATTTTTGAGTAGCATCCGTCGCATAATGACCCAGCAACAGCGTTCCTGACAACAAACCCAGAAAAATACCAGTCGTTTTAAATTTTTTGATTGAGTTGCGTTTATTTTTCATGTATAAGATAATTGTATTTATTTGAATACAATTATCTTGCAATATGTTTGCCAATTTTGCAAACGCATCGTTAGCGCAGGTGAAAACCGCCCGCTAACGATGTGTGAACGCGTTCGCTATTCTAATGAAAAAATATTGGGCGTATTCGCAATCATTTGACTTTGCATCACTGCTTGGGTTTGATTAAACTGAATGCCTTGCAATAATTTTTTATAATCTACTTTTATGCTAATAATGGCATCAAAACCATCCCTTATCCCAAAATTTTGATTGAAAATAATGGGTATAGGCGTTTGCGCCCCCTGCAAAACGATGTTTTTTTGAGGTAAATTGGTTTGTTGTAAAACAATTTTATTGAAAATGTACCCTTGTAAGGAATCTAAATACATCGCCACAGTATCTCGATTCGTATTTAAAGGATGTGTGGCGGGCATTTTAGCTGGATTCGTTTGGTTGGCAATGCTATTTAAACCCACTTTAAAACGAATTTGTTTAAAAATGCCGCCTTCTGAAAAATGTCCGACATCAAAAGTAAATCCATTTTTTTTATTGATTAAGACAAAATCATTGGTTACAAATGGATTTTGATTATAACCCGTCAATTGAATGGTATCCAGCACTTTTTTAATAAGATTATCTGTTGTAACCCATTGAAAATCAGATATATACATTTTTGCAGCCGTTATTTTAAAACTATCCACACCATTTAAAGTATAAAGGTTGTTGAAATTCAAGGTCGTATCTCCAAAAACATAATTGATTTGCAATTTCAGCGTAGGATAATTGCA
Organism: Bacteroidota bacterium; assembly: GCA_039795795.1. Lineage (GTDB taxonomy): Bacteria > Bacteroidota > Bacteroidia > Chitinophagales > Saprospiraceae > JAAFJT01. The sequence goes on from JBDKKX010000626.1 coordinate 1,606, forward strand.
ACAATTTGAACAGGCTTTATCTGCCGCCACATTAAAATTGGTGGCTCGAATATCCAAACAATCTGTTTTAGGTTCGTAACAGTTGGAAAAGGTCAAAAGGGTAAAATGGATAAATAACACAACTTGCAGCAAGTTGTAAACTTGCTGCAAGTGCAAGTGCAAGGGATTGATTTTAAATGAATTATCTTTTTTTTTTATCATTCTGTTACGTTTTTTTTTGTTTTTTCTCATGTTCTTTCATAATCCGCTTGACGGTTTGCTTCACTTGCACAGAAAATTCTTTTTCCATAATCCAATGATAATAATGTTTATCTTTGGTCAATACTTCAATCACCGATTGCCCCGTGTATTTGCCAAAATTAAACACAATTACGCCATTATGATCATATTTTAACTTATTTGTAACATCCACGATTTTCAAATCATTGGTGAAATCATGGAGGATTTGCATATCATTTTTAATCGGTTCTACAACTTCATTGCCATCTTCGTCCGTTAGATTGCGCCCTTCATAATGTTGCAATTGACCTTTGAAAACATCCACCGTTGCACGAACGTCCGCGAGCGCGTCGTGTGCATGCTCAATTTCTTTTTGACAATAAAATCGTAACGCCGCTTTCAAAGTACGCGGTTCCATCTTATAAAAGATGCGTTGAACGTCGATTAAACGTCGTTTTGTAATATCAAATTCGAGTCCAGCGCGGTCAAATTCCTCCATCAACATCGGAATATCAAATCGATTCGAGTTGTAACCCGCTAAATCGGCATTGCCAATAAAATCATGAATTTTTTTAGCAACTTGAAGAAAAGTGGGTTTATTTGCCAAATCTCTGGGTTTCAGCCCATGAATCGACATGGCTTCCTCGCCAATCGGAATACTCGGATTGATGAGCATGGATAATTCTTCTTCTTTGCGCCCGTCTTTGAAAAATTTAATGAGGGCAATTTGTACGATTCTGTCTCTCATCACATTGAGTCCAGTGGATTCAATGTCAAAAAAAACGAGGTCGCGTTGAAGGTTCAATTGCATAAGTAATTGAATATTAGTTTGTTATAAAATAATTGAGTGCCAATCAAATGGCAGGTGATTTTAATTTTGGCGCATTTTCATTGCTTGCTTTATGAATTTTTTTGCCGCCCGCAAAGGTAACAAATCTGTTGGAAATGAGAAAGGAGCGAAATTTTTAATGATGATACAAATAGATGTACGGATTCAACGGATTTCACAGATTGGTACGGATTTTTTGAAATCCAATGCTTGATTTTAGACAAAAAAATAAAAAAATCCGTACCAATTCGTGAAATCCGTTGAATCCGTTCATCTATTTGTATCATCATTAAGAAAAACATTTTTTATCACCAAATTAATGAAAAAAAGTCTTATTAAACTTGTAAAATCAAATTTTTGTGTATTTTTGCGCCCATTTTGAAAATCATTGGAAAATCACACTTGAAAACTATGCAACAAAATCCAATTACAACGCCCACAACAGGGACGAGTGAAATAACGCGCCGCTTTCTTTTGTGTCATCAGAAATTGCGCGAATTGAAAACGATTAAAAGCAGTCGTCAATTCGCTATCGAATTGGACTATTTGCCTCAAAGTTTGAGCGAAATCCTCAAAGGACGGCGCGAAGCAACGGTTGATTTATTGCGGAAAGCCGTAGAATCCTATCGTTTCAATCCGAT
>JBDKKX010000627.1:0-3290 GCA_039795795.1 Bacteroidota bacterium
CTCCTGATATGAGTGGTTTTGATGCAACAATTGGTATTTTCAATCCATTAAATGCGTCATCGCTTGGTATTCCTACATCACTCGGTTTTGGAGGGGGTTATGAAACGGGTTCTGGTCGTCCCGGTATTCATGGAAAAGTGAAATATGCTGCGGGCGGATTTTATGGTAGTGCCAGTTTCATCAATCAAGGCGTGCGCATTGGCACCAACGATTTGAGTACAACAGGTTTTGATGTTTATGCCAAATATTCTGTAAGTGGTTTCGGGATTGCAGGTTACTACTATAATGGGAATGGACTTGGAACAACGTCATTGCTTTATGATGCTTTTGACAAAACGGGCACAGGTTTAGCGCGGACATCCAGTGGTTATTATGCACAAGCAAGTTACACGTTTGGTACGACCAAAGTAGGGGTCAACTATGGGGTTTCAACCTTGGACAAAACGGCAAATGATGCAAATACCATGTTGAAACAACACCAACGCGTTACTTTGGGTTTGTATCAACCGCTTACAGGACCGTTGAATTTGGTGGTTGAATTTACCAATATGCAGGCGACGAATCATGCGGGGGCTGCGATTTCCAACAACGCGTTGAACGTAGGAGTCTTTTTAGGATTTTAACAGCCGTCGGGTTGAACGATTGTATCCATCATTCCTTAATCTAATTTTAGAATGTATTATTTTTTAACCCGAACTAAGATATTAATCTCTTTTTTAAAGCGTTTTTCATTTGCAAACGGCGTAGATTACGCCGTTTGCTTTGCTCATAAACAACTAGGAGCGCGCATCAGTTCGGGAAACTTTTTAAATTTCCCGAACTTTATGCAAAATGTCCTTATTCTGATTTTAATCTTAATGGATAGTATCCTTTTCGGACAAACGCCTGTAATGGACACCCTATCCAAAACGCTTGATGCCATTGAAATTGTTTCCACAACGCCCACACAAGGGAATGGTTTAGCACGGCAACGGGTGCCTGCTTCTATTCAAAGCATTCGCGCAAAAGAGATGCAAAATGCAGGTATTTCCAATTTAACCCAGTATTTAAATCAACAAATAGCAGGTTTGCACCTCAATTTCGCAGGGGGCAATCCTTTACAACCCGATTTGAACTATCGCGGTTTTACGGCATCTCCTGTTTTGGGGCTTCCGCAAGGTTTAGCCATCTTTCAAGACGGCGAAAGGTTAAATGAATTGTTTGGAAATGTGGTGAATTGGGATGTTTTACCTGTTTTTGCTTTGGAAAGTGGGGATTTATTAGCGGGGTCGAATCCTGTTTTTGGATTAAACGCATTGGGCGGCGCGCTTTCCTTGCAAACGAAATCTGGTTTTTCGAGTCCGTTTAAAACCATGACGGTTGAACTCGGCTCTTTCGGTAGAAAATACGCCACCGCAGCTTATGGCGGTAATAATGGCAAATGGGGTTGGTACGCAGGGGGTGATTTTTTTGCAGAAAACGGTTGGCGCGACTATTCTGCGAGCCAAGCGACTCGTTTTTTGACTAAAATCAGTCGCCAAACGGAAAAAAGCATGATTCATTTAAGTTTATCGTTGGCAAGTAGCCGTTTAAGAGGTAACGGACCCGTACCTGTTGAATTATTAGAGCAAAATCGTTCGTCCGTATTCACGCATCCCGATATTACGGAAAATCAATTAATTCGTTTAAATTTAAATATTTCGCATCGGTTGAGTGCGCATTGGCGTTTTCAAACCACCGTTTTTGGCAATATTCGGGATAATAAAACTTTTAATGGAGATGGAACGCCCTATATTGTATGCGATACGGGCAAATACGCGGGCAAAATCTGTTATCAAAACGATGTAAAAGATAGTTTAGCAGCCTTGAAACCTGTTTTAAATCAAAATGGGGCAATTATTACGGCAACGGATTTCAATCAAACGGCAATTATTAATCGAACTCATACGCGTCAATACAGTGTTGGAAGCACTTTTCAAGTCAGTTCGGATCAAACGGTCTTGGATAAAAAAAATCAATTTATCGTCGGTCTTTCTTTCGACGGCGGTACGGCTCAATTCCAAAGCAGCGTTGAATTGGCAAATTTGACCGCCGACAGAGGTACAACAGGGGCGAATATATACGATGCGCAAGCAGAAGTCAATGTCGGTTTCAATGCCGTGCATACCAATCTTTTTTTCGTAGAATCCATTTCCCCGATAGAACCCTTGACGGTTCAAATCGCGGGTCAATTACAAAATTCTGTGATTCAATTACGGGATCATTTAGGCGACGACCTCAATGGAGACCATCATTACACACGATTCAACCCATCTGTCGGTTTAGTTTGGCAGATGAATCCGCAAATGAATGTTTATGGTAATTATGCCATGGCTGCCCGAACGCCTACGCCTGTTGAGTTAACGTGTGCGAATCCGGATGCGCCTTGCCGTTTGCCGAATGCGTTTTTATCCGACCCGCCCTTGAAACAGGCGGTTGCGCAGACGCAAGAACTGGGTTTTCGCTTCAAACAACAAGGTTTTTCGATTGAATCCGCGTTGTTTCAAACCCTTACCCAAGACGACATCTACTTTATCAGTGCGGGACCGAGTCGGAATACGGGCTATTTTTCCAATATTGGCAATACATTGCGGCAAGGTTTTGAACTCAATACCAAGTTTCAACAAAAAAAGTTGGACATTTACGCGAATTACACCTTTTTAAATGCTACTTTTAAGTCGGATTTCACCATCAGCAGCCCCGCGCATCCCGCAGCCGAAAAGGGTGAAATCCAAGTCAAAGCAGGCAATCGGATTCCGTTGATACCGCAGCATCTTGCCAAAGCAGGGATTTTATACCGTTTTTCAACAGGCATGCAGCAAAAAAGGAGTTGGGTCATCGGTGCAGAACTCTTATTCAATGGCAATCAAGTATTCCGAGGCGATGAATCGAATGAATTAGAACCTATAAAAGGTTATTTAACGGGCAATTTGTTTTTAAACGGACAAATTACTGCTAAAATCGCTCTTTTTGGACGGGTGGACAACTTATGGAATCAATCCTATCAAACTTTTGGTTTGTTGGGAGAAGCCAATCGATTGCCCATCTTCAGCCATTTTGAAAAACCGTATTTTATGACCCCCGCAGCACCCATGTCCGCAACCTTGGGGATTCGGTTCAAATATTAGTCCGTTGGAATTGGGATTAAATGGGATTTTTTCGGGATTAATTCATCACAGATGGAACAGATTCCACGAGATTTTCACAGATTTTTTTTTGTTTTAACGTTTGAAAATCAAAAAAAAATCTGTGAAAATCTCGTGGAATCTGTT
>JBDKKX010000628.1:0-3282 GCA_039795795.1 Bacteroidota bacterium
CGTAAATCCGTCCAATCCGCGTCCTCCGCGTTCCAATTCGTATCCCAATGTATCCCAAAGTGGAACCTCAAAATGAAACATCCCAAAAAATCCGTGTAAATCCGTCCAATCCGCGTCCTCCGTGTTCCAATCGCGTCACAACCGAATAATATTTTGTGATTTCTGCTTTTAAGACAGCCAAATTAGGGTTTTGCTATCGTTTCCGTCCAAAATTCAACCCAATGCTCAACCCAATGCGCGCCGTGACACTCAACGAATTGCGTTTCTTCGCATTCAAATAATCATTTTGAATTTCAACATTGGTTTGGGTATATTCTGTTTCAGATGCTTTAAAATCGCTATACGTACCACCAATGCCCATAAACAAATCTGCCCCAACCACATGCCACAACCATTGCGCGCCCCAATTCAACAACAAGGAATATTCTTTTTCCGTTGCATGAAAAACATGCGGTTTAAACGTCCCTTGCGTTTCCACTAACCGAATGCCTGCCTGAATCGGTTGAAAATTCTTATCCGCATAACCTAACAAGATACCTGCATACGTCATCGACCTTCGCCCCGTAAATCTTTTCAACGCGTAATGCGTTGAAAAGCCATGCCAAGAGGGACAGGTACCAGGCATAAACAAATCTTTATTTTGTTTTATCATGCTAAAACCAAATTCGTGACTGCTCAATGCCGACCGAAAATCGACATGACCACCCACATTGCGCTTATCCTCGCCGTAGAACAACGGAATCGGATACACACCTATATATACATTGAACGGATTATTCAAATCATTTTCCGTTTTTTTCAATTTCACTTCCTCTGCATACCGATTTTCACGACAACGCGCCGCCCGTCTTCGCAATTCAATCGCCTTAGCAGCCTTTCCAAACTCCTCATATAATTTGGCATATTCGTCCAATTCGCCACAATTGGTTTCCGAAATACTTGTGCATAATCGGTCTAAAGCAATGGTACCCAATGTTTTATCCTCCATTTTGCGCGCCAATTCAACGCCTTCTGTCCAAAAGGACGGAGTCCCAAAACCGCCTTGAATCGCTAACCGATACATCAATGTAGCATTTTCCGTTTGACCATAATTTTTAAGCAAAACCCCCGTTTCGCCAAAACGCCGCGCCATTTGTGGATGATGATTTTCCGCATTCCCCTTCAAGATGCGCAAACTGCGTTCAAAAGTGGGATATTTATTTTCACGTATAACTTGTTGATGCTCATTATTTAACGCAAAATAAGCGCGCAGCATTTGAACGGCATCATCCAAATATTCCGTTTCGGACACAACCCCTCGTTTTTTAAGGTAAATATCCAACATCCGATTGCAACCAATGTACTTGTACCAATCCGACGTGTTTGCATGCGCCAAACCCAATCGAGTGGTTTGAAGCGCGTCTTCATATTTGCCCAAATTGAAACTAATTTCGCCCATACAAGTATAAAATTCAGCTTGAGTCGGCGCGAAATTATCCCATTTAACGACGAATTTTTTCCCAAAAAAGGCGTAATTCAAAGGAAAATCACTGGGTTTGAGCGCAATCATCGGTTCTGCAATGGTTTTGAAGACTTGATACGCCGCCGTATTATCGTTCTTCATGCCATAAGCGAACCCTAATTCATAGTTCAAATTTGCTTTAAAATAGCGCGCCACTTTAATTTGTTCTGCCGTACCTTCTTCGATGACGTTTTCCAACAAAACGACACCTTTATCCCGCCGACTCAGAATATTCGTCATATCTGCCTCCGTTAGTTGAGTAGATTTTAACCCCTTTGAATATTCTCGGAGCGCGTTATAAATATCAATACCTTGCTCCAAATTTTGTGCTGGAGTTTGAGCAGATAGGTACATCGGCATCAGTAAAGAGACTATAATTGTATAATTTGTCATAGTGGTTCCAATTTTTTAAAAAAAAACATAAAAATAATTGATTCAGTTGTTAAATGCTTATTTGTTTGAAATAATTTTTTTTAAAAAATATAATTATTTTTTATTTTGAAACGAAAAAACCATGCCACGGGTACATTTTAAAAACGGTATTTTTAGCATAAATAAAACAATGTTTTGTTTTTTAACCTTAAAAAGGGAGCAAATTATTGTTCACTTTCGATAAAAGGGTTACTTTTGATAAAAAAATCAGCTTTATGATTCAGGTTAATCCATTACAACATTATTTGTTGGAAGAAATTTCAAAACGATTTTTAAAAAAAACAGATGCAGTGGACGTATTATGTCAGTTATTGAACGTAGGTAAAGACGCAATTTATCGGCGCATGCGGGGCGATACGGTGCTTTCGCCTGCGGAATTGACGCTGTTAGCAGCTAAATTAGCATTTCATTGGATAGTTTTGTGTTTAAAAACACCGATTCCGTCGTTTTTACCTTCAATCCCTTTCGTTACACAGTTAAAACATTTGAAGATTATTTGGAAACGGTTTATCAAGATGTAGCTTTGATGTACCAAATTCCAGGCGTGAATGTTTGGTATGCTTCGGCTGAAATTCCCTTGTTTTACTATATCATCTATCCAGAAATCATTAATTTTAAACTATATGTTTGGGGCAGAACGGCTTGGAATTTTGAATCTTTGCAAAACAAAAAGTATCATCAAGACCTTATTCCCTATACGGTTTATCGAAAAGCAATTGAAATTCACCATGCTTATCGCCAAATTCCAACTACTGAATTGTGGACGTTGAATTTGATGGATAATACTTTGAATCAAATTGAATATCATATTGCGACGGGTTTGTTTCAAAATCCGTTAGATGCGTTGGTGATTTGTGAAAAAATGCGCGATTTAACTTGGCACATGCAGGCGATGGCAGAACATGGGCGCAAATTTGCTCATGGAAAACCAACGGATTCCAATGGAGCAAAATTTGAATTGTATCACAATGAAATGATTTATACGAATAATACGATTTATGTGCAATCGCCCATTGGTCGAATGGTTTATACGACGCATGGCAATCCTAACTTCTTGAAAACTACGGACAAACGCATGTGTGATTATATTCATACATGGTTTGAAAGTGTGATGAATAAATCGTCGAAGATTAGTTCCCAAGGCGAAAAAGGTCGAAAATGGTATTTTGAGCAATTGAGGCGGCGGATTGAAGCGGTGCGGTTGCGGATTGAGCAATCGTTGCATTAATCCAGTGGCGCGTTGGAATTGGGATTAAATGGGATTTTTTTGGGATTAAATGGGATTGATTTTTTAGGATTTATCGGATTGGAATGCTGCAAATCCGATAACTCCTAAAAAATCAATCCCA
>JBDKKX010000629.1:0-3275 GCA_039795795.1 Bacteroidota bacterium
TAAAACGATTTGTTTTGAAAATAAATATTATCGGACAGATATTGGCTTAGATTTGATGATGGAAAAAGTTTAATTTGATTTTGGAATGTGTATTCGGAATTCATTGATTATCAATGAATTCCGAATACACATTCCGAAATTCCAGTTTGTAACAGCGATTTCCGTTTTGGAAATTTTTGAATTAGGATGCAATCGATTGGAAGGATGAAAAGGATGTTGTGGGTAAAAATTTGTGTGTTTCGACGAAAAATATCCTTTTCATCCTTGCAATCGATTGCATCCTAATTCAAAAAAGTCCCAAAACGGAAACTGCTGAGTTTGTAATCAATCTCAAATAACGATGGAAAGTAACTTTGGTTGGCTTGAAATTATTGTAGGGGTTGTTGGTGGTGCTTTGTTGTACTTTTACAAGGCAAATGCCGATGCGAAGGCTGCTAACAATGAACCTGCGGAAGATTTTAGTCGGTTATCGCCTATTTTGCAGCCGATGAAATTGCGTGTGGATGCAAAAGGCGATGGACATTTTGGTTCGTCGCGCACAGGTCATGTGCACGAAGGGGCAGATTTTTTGTGTCAAAAAGGGCAAACAGTGTTTGCGCCAATGAGTGGACTCATTGTACGTCAAGGAGTTGCATATTCAAATGATTCGAGATACAATGTTGTTGTTTTAAGTAATCCGAATGGATATGAGATAAAAATGATGTATTGCACAACCGATAAAGTGGGACAGCAGGTGAAAAGAGGTGAAGCGATTGCGATTTGCCAAGCGATTGCTGAAAAATATGGCGCGCCAATGCAAAATCATGTTCATCTTGAAATCCGAAAAGAGGGGCAATTATTGAATCCGACGGATTGTATAGATTGCGAAATTGTTTAATTTAATAAAAAAAGTTGAAAAAGTTATCCACATTTTATGTGGATAACTTTAAAATAGGAATTGCATCTAATTCATTGTATGTCAATGATTTAGACGCAATTTTGTAACTTAAACAAAAAGTTATCCACATAGTTATCCACATTTTTTTCAAATATGTGGATAAAAAATGAATGGGGTTTTAGGTAACAGTCGAACAATTTTTTATGATGCTTCGTATAAGGCAAATTTAATTTACATATATATTTAAACTTGCTTACAAATATCTAATAAAAATCGTGCCAATTTTGCAAACACATAGGAACATAGAAGACATAGTAAAGATACTATTGCATTAAGCCCGAAACAATTAGGAAAATCGTAGAGACGCGATTTATCGCGTCTTGCCCATTTCGATTCCCATTCCGCCTTTTATTTTTACAAAAAAGGTTTTCAACTGGGCAAGACGCGATGAATCGCGTCTCTACGATTTTCCTATTTATTTTGGGCATCATGCACTATGTCTTCTATGTTCCTATGTGTTTGCAAAATTGCAAAAAAAACGCTCCATCAGCGCACTGATGAAACGTTTGATATGTGAAAAATGACACTCAGTGTTTCTTGGATTCTTTTAATTTTTAGAAGGTTTCGCCTTTCTGCCCGACGCTACATTAGAATTTGCATCCATTTCTTCCCGCGTTTTGCGCAAAACAAGGGTTTCTTCCTCTTTGTCCCGAACCAAAACTAACTTATAAATGCCTTCTGCAAAACCTTTCATGTCAATTGAAACAGTGTTCAAGCCATTTGTAAGGCGTTGCGTCCGTTGCATAACCGTTTGATTTTGAGTGTTTTTGACCAAACAAGTCAATTCTCCTTCGGTTGCGGCATCGACCGTTACTTCAAACCCTTTGTTAGAAGATTCTGAAGACATTTTGACCACCACCATTTGATTTTCCATCACTTTTTTGATAGAAATCGGGTCCGTATGGCTCGCCGTACCATCGTTATCGACTTGTTTAAGGCGGTAATAAATTTTTTGACCATTCGCGGAAGCGTCCAAAAAGTTATACGCTTTGACTTTGCGCGAATTGCCTGCGCCGCGCACTGTTCCAACTTGTTGGAAATCAATGCCATTGTCCGAACGCTCGACGGTGAAGACGGAATTATTGGTTTCCATCGAAGTTGCCCAAGTCAACATCACGCCTACGCCGAATTCTTGACCCGTTAAGGTTTTTTCGTAAGTGCAATCTGCTTTTGCCGTCGGGTTTGCGGTGAACGCAGCCGCTAAAAGCAAAAATACTTTGCCCAAACGGGCGAATGAGGTGCTGGTTGTTCTCATATTTTAGGTTTTTGAATGATGAACTACAATGGTTTTGGGTTAAAATGCAAGACCGTACCGTAGTATGTTTACGTAATTACAAAAAGTGTTTTAAATCGGTTGATGTGTTGCAAACTTCGCGCCGATAGGAAAGTTTTGTTTCGTTTATTTACAGGTTTCTGTGACGTTAAATTCCCGTTAAAGCACATTAAAGTATTCTTAAAAAACATTTTGGATAATTTTTTGCCTTTAAATTAGCGTCTTATTTAAAAAAGAAAGTTGTGAAAACTTTTTTTTGAATTAAACATTGCTTTTACATTTTTGAAACTTTTAAGATTTCTCAAATCAGCGATGTATAAATAACTTGTTTTTCGAATCATTATAATTTTAAAAAATTGTCGTATGAAACTTTTGAGTATTTTATCGGCTATGGCTTTGACGGCATGTTTGGGGGTGAGTTGCAGCCCTCATTTACAGCCTTTCACCTCGAACACGCTGCAAGCAGTGAACAATTCCGAGGATAATTTGAAGCGAATTCAATTTTATTTGTCTGAAGATGTGGTGATTTATCGGAATGTGACGCGTCAAAACGGTGACATTGTCGCTGGAAAAATTAAAATCGTGCAGGGACGTGAAGTTGATGAAGTACGGATTCGCAAAGGCACTCCTGGCGTATTTTTGTTTCGAGTGAAGGAAAATAATTTTGCGGTAAGTTTCGACGCTGGCAATGATAAACGCTATTTAACCTTTGGTCCGAATCCAAAACGGGGCGGAACGTATGTTTTATTGGCGACGGATTGGAAAGATAGACAAGGCAAAGTGCATTATGATGATAAAGTGTATTGGGCGGCGGGCGAAAGTGCATTTGCGGCATTGCTGGTAGATTTGGATAAAGTGCGCAAAACGGAAACGCAATCTCGGGTTGCAGGGGGTAGGAAAGTGCAATAATTTTTTACATTTTTTTTTAATTTGGTGTTCTCAGTACGGGACAAAAATATTTTTCGGCACAGATGGAACAGATTCCACGAGATTTTCACATATTTTTTTTGATTTTTAATGCTTGAAATCAAAAAAAATATGTGAAAATCTCGTGGAATCTGTTCC